>NZ_JBHUYJ010000047.1:0-5612 GCF_042668715.1 Streptomyces sp. NPDC057271 | reverse complement strand
CAATCCCCCACCCCCCCCCTCCCCCCCCCGGGGGAGGGCCCGACCGGTCTTTCCCCCCCTCTCCCCCCCCCCCCCCTCCGCCGGGTGGAGCGGCAGTCGACCGTCCCACGACTGGGCGACCCTACCGTCGGCCGAATGGAACCCTCGGACAACAGCACCTCGCTCATGGCGGGGATCGACCGCCGCTCCCTTCTCCGCGCCGGTACGGCCACCGGCCTCGGGCTCGCCGCCGCGGCCCTCCCGCTCCTCCCCTTGCAGCCCGCCTCGGCCACCCCGCCCGCGCCCGGCGGCCCTGAGCCCTCGGCACCCGAGCTGCGGCTCACCAAGTTCAAGGACCCGCTGCGGATACCGCCCGTGCTGCGGCCCCGCAACAGGGGCGACCACGACGAGCTGACCGTGCGCATGGTCACCGCCGACGTCACGCTGCACTCGGAGCTGCCGCCGGTGCCGATGTGGACCTACGAGGGCGTGTACCCGGGTCCGACGATCGCCGCGGCCGCCGGCCGGCCGCTCCGGATCACCTGGGAGAACCGGCTGACCGGGAACCTGCCCGTCAGGGCCGTCGACTTCGGCCAGCCCCGCCCCTCTGCCGACCCGGTCTCCAACTACCCGGGCACGGAAGGCTGCCAGGAGGTCGCGGGCGTCGCCGATCTGCCGCCCTGGGTCGCGGTGCACCTGCACGGCATGCTCACCGGCGGCGGCAACGACGGCTGGATGGAGAACCTGATCGGCCCCGGGGACGTCCAGCTCAGCGCGTACCCGAACGACCAGGCATCGACGACGCTCTGGTACCACGACCACACCCACCACGTGAGCCGCTTCAGCGTCTACGCCGGACTCGCCGGCCTTCTCGTCTCGCGCACCGCGGAGGAGGCGGCGCTCGGCCTGCCCGAGGGCCGTCAGGACGTGCCGCTCGTCCTCAGCGACCGGAACTTCGACACGGACGCCTCCGGCGCGCTGGCCGGCCGCTCGGTGCACAAGGTGGAGATGATCGGCCCGCAGCGGCTGATGCGCGCTCACGCCGCCCCCTACACCCTGGTCAACGGGGTGGTCTGGCCGTATCTGGAGGTGAAGCCGCGCTGGTACCGCTTCCGGATCGTCAACGCCGCCAACTCCCGGATGTACCGGCTGATGCTGCTCGCGGACGGGGTGCCCGTGCCGGGCGCGCTGCGGGTGATCGGCACCGACCAGGGGCTGCTCGACCGGCCGGTCCCGGTCGACGGCGCCCTGAACCTCTCTCCCGGCGAACGGGCCGAGGTCCTGGTCGACTTCACCGCCTTCCGCGGCCGGACCCTGAAGCTGGTCAACACCTTCGAGGGGGTCACTCCCGGCGCCTCGGACCGGAGGAACGACCTCCTCGAACCCGACGTGATGCAGTTCCGCGTCGCCGACCGCCGGCCGGACACCTCCTACGCCCCGCCGGCCGTCCTCTCGGACTCCTTCCGACGGGTCGGGCACGCGGACCTGCCGCACGGGCACGCGCCCCGCTGGATCCTCATCACCGGGCCCGGCTCCTCGGGCGTCCCCGAGATGTGGGAGGCGGAGGAGATCGATCCGGCCGGCCTCACCTTTCCGACGACCGGCGTCGTGCAGGTCCAGGACGCCCAGGGGACACTGCGGACGCTGCGCGCGACGTCGAACGCGTACGACGACGGGCGCGCGTTCACCATCGCGCAAGGCAGCGTGGAGATCTGGAACTACCTCAACCTCACCGGTGTCCCGCACCCCATGCACATGCATCTGGGCCACTTCCAGGTGCTCTCGCGCGAGCACTACGACGTGACCGGCTTCGACCGGGCGGCCCGGGGCACCGGCCGGCCGGTGACGTTCAGGGCGACGGCCCCGCTCGACGCGCACGAGACGGGCGAGAAGGATGTCATCCGGGTGGGGACCGCCGGGCGGATCGTCCCCGGCCCCGACGGCACCCCGGGCGAACTGGTCAGCGTCGCCGTCAGGTTCCCGGTCGTCGGCCGGGGCGTCCACCACTGCCACATGCTGGAGCACGAGCAGCACATGATGCGTCCGCTCGTGGTGAGCCCGGCCGCGCATCTGCACCTCGGCGGCCATCACTGACCGGACGGTGGAAACACGGAGTGCCCGCCCCGCCGGGGGAAGGACGGGGCGGGCACTCGCGGTTTCCGCTCAGGGATTCAGTACCCAGGCGGAGTTGTGGGCGGCGAAGCCGATGTGCGGGTAGTACTCGGTCGCGGCCGGCGCCGACAGCAGCACGATCTTGGCCTGCGGCGCCTCCTTGCGGGTGGCGTCGATCAGCTCGCGGCCGATGCCGGAGCGCTGGTGGGCGCGGACCACGGCGATGTCGGAGAGGTACGTGACGTACGCGAAGTCCGAGACGCTGCGGGCGATGCCGACGAGCTCGCCGTCGACCCTGGCCGTGACGACCAGGTTGGCGTTGCGGACCATCGCGGCCATGCGCTCGGTCTCGTCGACGGGCCGGCGCTCGCCGAGGCCGGACTCGCGGTAGACCCTCAGTACCTCGTCCAGATCGAGGTCGGGACCGTTCTCCCGCTCAATGATCCAGCTCACGAAGGTGCTCCAATCGCTTGTAGATGACGTCATGGTGTACCAGGAAGCGCTCGGGCCCCAGTGGACCGGTGCGGATGCCCTCGCGGCCGAGCAGGGTGAGGAAGTCCTCCCCGTTCGCGGCGTCCTGGATCACCCGGTACGCCCGCTCCCGCTCATGCCCGCTCTCCAGCAGGTCGGCGAGGACCGCCGAACTGTAGGCGAGCCCGCCGGTGTGGTCGATCGCGGCGCGCATCCGGCCGGGGTGCACGTCGAGGTCCCGGACGAGCTCGGTGGCCGAGACCACTTGGTAGTGGGCGACCGTGAAGGCGTCCGGCAGGACGACCCGTTCGACGGAGGAGTGGGACAGGTCACGCTCGTGCCAGAGCGCCACGTTCTCCAGCATCGTCCCCGCGTAGCCGCGCAGCAGCCGGGCGAGGCCGGTGAGCCGCTCACTGGTCGTCGGGTTCCGCTTGTGCGGCATGGCGCTCGATCCCTGGTACGCGGTCGAGCGGGCTTCCTCGACCTCGCGGACCTCGCTGCGGGAGAGCAGCCGGATCTCGACGGCGATCTGCTCGACGCAGGCGCCGAGCGTGGCGATCGCCTGCACGAGCTGGGCGTGCCGGTCACGGGCCACGACCTGGCTCGGCGCCGGCTCCACACCGAGGCCGAGGGTCTCGCAGACGTGCTTCTCGACGAAGGGGTCGATCAGCGCGTACGTCCCGACGGAGCCGGAGACCGTGCCGACGGCGACCTGTGTACGGGCCTCCTCCAGCCTTCGCACCGAGCGGTCGACGGCGAAGGCGAACCCGGCCAGTTTGTGGCCGAAGGTGGTGGGTTCGGCGTGCATACCGTGGGTGCGGCCGACGCACGCCGTGTCCCAGTGCGCGACGGCCTTCTCGACCAGCACCGCGCGCAGCCGGCGTGCGGCGCCGGTCAGCAGGTCGCAGGCGCGGGCGAGGGTGTGCCCGAGAGCGGTGTCCACGAGGTCGTAGCTCGTCATACCGAGGTGCACCCAGCGGGCGGAGTCGTCCGGCATGTCCTCGCAGAAGGCCGCGAGGAAGGCGAGGATCTCGTGGTCGCGCTCACGCTCCAGCTCCGCGACGCGCGCCGCCGCCGGCACCCGGGCGCTCCGGATGTCCACGAGGGAGGCCTCGGGGACCCGGCCGAGCAGCACCTGTGCCTCGGAGGCGAGGACCTCCACCTCGGCCCAGGTGGTGTAGCGGGCCTGATCGGACCAGAGTTCCGCCATCTCGGGCAGTGAGTAACGGGCTATCACGAGCGTCCTACCTCCTCGGGGACGGTTCGCCGGCGCCCCGCCGGGCGCGGCGGCACGGCGGCGGTTCTCAGGCGGCCTTGCGGACGATCTCGACGGAACGGCCCTCCATCAGGGTGCGGACGCCGGTCTCGCCGCCGGCGATGTCCATGTCCATGTCGTGCAGCCGGCGGATCACCTCCTGGACGACCTTGTCGGTCTGCGTCTCCGCGGTGCCCTCCCAGACGAGGTCGGGGAAGACGGTCAGGTGCACCTTCTCGTTGCCCTGCGTGAAGATGTTGACTTCCATGATGTCCCGAAGAGCCATACGGGCGTTGTAGATGAGGTTGTTCATAAGAGTCACCGTCTTTCGACGTCATGTGTGTGCTGGGGGCTGAATTCGCCGTACGACATGTTGCCACGACGGAAGGGCTGGCGAACCGGGCGCGATGTTCAGCCCGTTCAACTGCGCGTGATCCTCATTCGAACACGACCCCGCGAATTCAAGGTGTTTGACAGAAAAACCGCGCCTTGGGGAATATCGAAGCCGTTCCCACATACGCCAGGCCGTGACTCACGAAAAGCATCCGGAGTGCCATGAAAATCCTGTTCGTCACCACAGGCAGCCAGGCCACCTACTATGCCGCCGCCCCACTGGCGACGGCCGCACGGAACGCGGGGCATCAGGTCATGCTGGCCGCTCACGAGCCGTGGGTGGAAACGGCGGAAGCCATCGGAATTCCCACGTTCTGCTTCACGGTCGACCCGATCCGCCACTTCATGCGGATCACGAACCCGGGCCGGGGCCTGCGGTTCCCCCGTGAGCTCGGGGACGAGGAGATGTTCGGCCAGGGCCGCGGCTTCGCCCGGATGGGCCTCGCCGGCGTCGAGTCCCTGCTGGAGCTCGCCAAGGACTGGACGCCGGACGTGGTGGTGGGCAGCTCGCAGAGCTACGCGGCGATGCTGCTCGCCGCCCACCTCAAGGTCCCGTACGTCCGCCACGTCGAGTACCTGGGCATCCCGCTCACGGGCATCGACCCGGGCGCCGAGGCCGAGCTCCGCCCCGAGCTGGAGCGCCTGGGCGTGGACGGGCTGCTCAAGCCCGACCTGCTCCTCGACTCCACCCCTCCGTCGCTGCGCCCGGCGCACGACCCGGACGCCCAGCCGCTGCGGTGGATCCCCAGCAACCCGCAGCGCCGTCTGGAGCGGTGGATGTACACCCGCCCGGAGGGCCGTCGCCGTGTCCTGATCACCTCGGGCTTCCGCAGCCTGATGTTCCGCGACCCGGGCTGGTCCATGCCGCTGCTGGTCAGCGAGCTGAACAAGCAGAACGCCGAGGTCCTGATCGCCGCGTCCCCGGGTGCGGCCGAACGCTTCGGCGCGGACCTGGGCGACGCCCGCGTCGGCTGGATCCCCATGGACGTGGCCGCGGCCACCTGCGACCTGGCCGTCCACCACGGTGGCGCGACCACGGCCACGACGCTGATGGCCAACGGCGTGCCGCAGCTGATCATCCCGGAGAACCCGCCGGAGTTCCCGCCGAACTACCACCGCGAGGCCATCGCCAAGGCCATCAGCGACTTCGGCGCCGGCAAGACGCTGTGGCCGGTGGCCGATGCCCCGGACAAGGCGCCCGGCGAGACCATCGCCGCCGCCTGCCGTGAACTCCTGGAGGAGCCGAGCTACACCGAGCGGACGCGGTTCCTGGCCAAGGAGATCTCCACCCTCCCGACGCCGCAGGACATCGTGCCCAGGCTGGAGGCCCTGCTCCACCGCTAGGACCCCCGGGTACGCCCTCCCGAGCACACGCGACGCCCCGAGACCGACGGTCTCGGGG
>NZ_JBHUYJ010000046.1:43596-59479 GCF_042668715.1 Streptomyces sp. NPDC057271 | reverse complement strand
AACATCACCCGCAGCCGCCTCGGACGCCTCACCCGCCAAGGCTTCCTCACCCAACCCGGACGAGGCCGCTACCAGAAACGGACTTAACGTCCACTTAGGGCGGAGCTGACCAGCTGCGTTGACCCCAACCAAACGGGAGAACACACCCGCATGACGAGCCCGCAGGCCGAGAGCACCCTCACCTACGCCGCTGACCTCACGCGCGAAGACGTCACAGCCTTGGAGACGTTTCTCAACGCGCAGCTCGGGCGGGTATCCGAGGTGGTGGGTGAAACTGGCGAGACGTCCTTCGCGATGCAGTCCTTGCTCATCCTCGTCAGCGACTCGGCCGGGTTCCTGCATGTTCTCCTCCGGCTGGAACAGCCCGATTTGTGGCAGCGGGCCGCGATCGTGCGTGAGTGGCAGCGGTTGCGCAGCACCGCGCACCCCTTCAACCACTGCGAGGGGTTCGATCACGACCGCTGGTGGAACCAAGTGCGGCACTATGACGCCACCGACGAGAGAGCGGAACAGGAGCGGATTATTCGGCTCGCCGGTGAAGCTGCTCTCGACGAAGGGCCGGCGCCGACCGAATGAGATGTTCCGCCGGTGGAAGCGTGGTTCGCGTATCGCGCCTTGGCTCAGTCGAACCGACCCTTGGGTAAGGTGCGTCATCGGCCCATCACCCTTGGGTTCATGGGGATTACGACGTCAGTATTCGTGAACTCACGGACCTTGGCATGCATCCGGGCGTCCGTGTCGAACAGCTCACGTTCGTGCGGGTGGAGCAGATGTTGAGTGATGAACGACCGGCCCGCGACCTTCCACAGGCCGCGCCCCTTGGTGAGGGCGGAGACGGCCTGGGTCTCGACGCCGGTGAGGCCCAGCAGGGCAGCTGCGGAGCCGAGTTGGTCGGCTTCCTGGCGGTAGATGATGCGGGTGGAGCAGTCGGTGAGCAGGCCCTCGGCGAGTGCGCGACCCCGGGAGCCGGCGTCGCCGGCGGTGAGCAGGTCGCTCATGCGGTGGATCACCATCATGTTGGCGATGCCGAGTCCTCGACTGAGCTTCCACTGGCTCTGCATGCGCTCCAGGAGGGCGACGTGCCGCATCACGCGCCATGCCTCGTCGTAGATCACCCAGCGCCGTCCGCCGCTGGCGTCGGCGAGCGCGGACTCCATCCAGGCGGAGGCGCAGGTCATCGCGAGGACGAGCGCGGTGTCGTCGCCGGCCCCGCCGACTCGGGACAGGTCGATGGACAGCATCGGCGCGGCCGGGTCGAACGCCACGGTGCTCGGGGCGTCGAACATTCCGCTCAGGTCACCGTGCACGAGGCGGCGCAGCGCGTGGGCCAGGTCCTCGGCAGCCCGTCCGAGGCGTCCGGACAGGTCACCGAGTGCGGCGTCGAGCCGCTCGGGTGCGCCGAGCACGTACGCCACGTCGCCGAGCAGCGGCGTGGTCCCGACGGCTTCGGCATGTGTGACCGCCTGGTCCAGTGCCACATCCAGGGCGGTGTGCTCCATCGGGTGCAGATCGCGCCGCAGAACCGTCTTCGCGAGCGAGCCGAGGAGAAGCAGGCGCCGCTTGCGGACCTCGCCCGCCCAGTCCTCCTCGCTGACGCCGAACGGCCTGGCCGGGGCGTCCAACGGATTCAGCCGGCCGGGAAGGCCGGGGCCGAGGGCGATGGTCTGACCGCCCAAGGCCTGGGCGACCACGGTCCATTCACCCTTGGGGTCGCAGGGGATGTAGATGCGGTAGCCGAAGGCCACGGCGCGCACGGCGAGGGACTTGGCCAGGGCGGACTTGCCCATGCCGATGATCCCGGCGAGCAGGATGTTGGGGTTGGTGAATCCGTCGAGTCGCCCGTACAGCGCGAACGGGTCGTAGGTGAAGGCGGCCTCGGCGTGCACGTCGCGGCCCACGTAGATGCCCTGGCCGCCCAGGCCGCCCTCGGCGAGAAAGGGGTAGGCGCCGGAAGCGGTGGCGGTGGTCATCCGGTGGGCCGGGAGCTTGAGATGGCCGCCGCGGGCGGAGGCGGGACCAGGGCGGCCGGCGGTCGGATAGGTGGCGCGCAGCTCGGAATCGGCGCCGGTCTCGGTACGGCGGGCTTCGGGCTGGCCGGCGTGGCGGGCCTTGTCGCGGGCGGCGGCGAACTGGTCGCGAGCGGCGCGGGCCGTACGGCGGTCGGTCCTGCGGGGGACGAAGAGCGGGCTGGCGCTGGCTCGGGTGGTTCGAGTGGACATGCCGGTGGTGCTCCCGGTGGTCAGTGGCGGGTGAGGCCGGTGAAGGGGTCGCGGAGATCGGCCGGGGTGTGGGAACGGCGGACCCGGGCAGCGGTGGCCAGGTGGCGCTGGCACACGGTGAGGTCGGGGGCGCCCTCGGGGAGGCGGGCCCGGCACGCTTCCCGCGTGGGGAGGCGGCCGGTGGCCGGTTGCGGGGCCGCGTGATACGCGGCGTGGAGGTGCTCGGCCGCCTGCCACAGCCGGATACGGCAGGCCCTCAGGTGGTCGCCCTCGGCGGCGTCCACGGGAGAGGTTCGCGCGGTGTGCGCGTCCAGCAGTCCGTACAGGGCGACCAGGTGGGCATGCAGGGAGTCCAGTTCGGTGCGGCCGGCGGCGACCGGGGCGACGGGCATGTTTATGGCCCGGTGAAAGTCGAGCGCGGCGGTGGCGAACGGGACGAAGTCCGGAGCCAGTTCGGGTAGGGATTCGGTCGGCATGGGGGTGCCCTTCGGTAGAGCGCGGGCGGTGGTGCTGGGCCGGGCTACGGGCGTGCGAGCGGCAGGGCGGCGTTGGTGAAGGCTTCGGCCTGCTGCCAGGTCAGCAGGCGCAGGTCGACGAGGGCGGCGACGGCCGCGGTCTCGATGGCGGCGCAGGCGGCGTTGAGTTCCTCGTCGGTGTCCGCGCTCACGGTGAGCAGACCGGTGAGTGCGACATCGGCGTGTCCGGCGATGAGCTGGCGCTCGCGCTGTTTGATGTCGGCGTACTCGACCGAGTCCTCCTCGGAGTCGACCTGGCCCTTGCGGGCCCGTTCGGCGGCGTCGGCGATCACGGTGGCCTTCTTGCGCTGTACGTCCTTGAGGGCGGCGTCGAGTCCCTTGGGCTCGTAGGCGAGCGAGAGGGTGCGGCGGACGCCGGTGGTGAAAAGGAGCTGGTGGAGGAAACCGGGGTTGGTCTCGATGCGCGGCCAGTTTTCGATCCAGAACGTGGCGTGGTGGGCCGAGTCGGTCTGGATCCGGTCGACCTTCTCGACCAGGACGACCGGCCCGGCGGCAGCGGGGTCGGCCTGCGGACGGCCCGAGTCGGACCACCGGTCGAGGGCGGCCGACGCCTTGGGGTCGTACGCGGTGCGGATCACGGCGGCGATCCCACTCGCGGGCAGCCAACCGCTCGGTGTGAGCCCGGAGGTACGGGCGGACTGGTCGAAGGTCGAGGTGAGCTGGGCCAGGACGGCGAACGCTCCGGTGAGTCCGCCACCGGCCTGGTTGATCAGGCGGCGGGCGGCGTTGAGATCGAGGGCGAGGGCGACGTACGCCTCGTGGGGTGCGGCGGCGGGGCCGGCGGCGGCCAACAGGTCGCTGTAGACCTGACCGGCGAGCGGGGTGTGTGCGTTGCCGTGCTCGTGCCAGTAGCGGTTGAGTGCGTCGCCGGAGTCGGGGACTGTGCGCTCCAGGACCTGGACGCGTGCGATGTGCCCGGTGCGCGCGAGCGCGGCCAGAGTGCGGCCCCAGCCGGAGACGTTTCCGTTCTGGGTGGCGGGATCGAGCAGGGCGAAGGCGCGGGAGGAGACCTTCACCACGGCGGTGAGGGTGGCGCGGTGGGGATCGTGTACCGCGCCGAGACGGCCGTCCGACGAGGTGACCACGTGCAGGGACGCGGCCGTGCCGGGAAGATGTAGCAGGCCCTCGCGCCGCGGTCGGGTGGACGGCCGCGCGAGCCAGACCAGCTGGCCTCGGAAGCGGCGGAGCGCGTACCGGATCGCGATCGGCGCCCAGTCGGCGAGCGCGCGCCCGCGGTGGCGGATGAAGACCGCAGCCAGGACGAGGGCCCACAGCGGTACGAACTTGAGCGCTCCGGTCACGCCCGAGGTGAGCAGCACCCCGAGCAGGAGCAGACCGCAGGCCGCGACGACGATCAGCTGAGGGGCCGAGAGCCCGAGCAGCACGCCGCGGCGCGAGCGGTGAGGGAACTTGACCGTGGCCGGGCCGTCGGGGTGTGGAGCGTCAGGGAGCATGGCGAAGCCGTCCTTGGAACGTGAAGAGAAGGAAGAACAGAAAGACGGGGCGGGCCAGGCGGGACCTCGGCCCGCCCCGTCAGCTACGGGCTACGAGCCCGATCGATCCGCAGGCCCGGGATAGATCCACCGCTGCGGAGTGGCGCCACCCTCCGGAGGAGGTCCACTGCGCTGTGGTGCCGGCGGATCCAGGTGCGTGACCTGTTGCGGCGCTACCGAAGCGCCCTGCGACGTCGCTCCGGAGACTGCCGGTGCCGAGTCGGCTGCATGGTTCTGACCGGGGCGCTGGATGAGCGGGACTCCGCGATCGCCGTCCGTGGGAGGGCGACGGATCAGCGCTTGGCCCTTGTCGCCGGCTGCGCCCGGCTCCTCACCGAAGCGGAAGTGGGTCTGCTTCGGCCCGGTGTCACCAGTCTCACCACCGGATCCGCCGGTCGGATCGATCCCGGAGGCGACACCATCCGACCCCTGGCCCGGCACCTTCGCCGGTCCCTGCGGAGCACGCATCCCCGTGCCGGCCTGGACCGCGAGCTGCCCCGCGGTCTTCGCCGCACCCGCAGCGACCGCCATACCCGCAACACCGGTGCGGTGCAGATCGTCGTGGCCGCCACCATCGGCCGCCCAATGCACGAACTTGTACGTGGCGTAGGGACAGAGCAGCACCAGGACCATCACGACCATGCCCGCGATCGCGTCCGCCAGGGCGCCCAGGCCGCCGTTCGCGTCGGTCTTGCCCATGGCCGAGACACCCAACAGGAACACGATCGTCATCAGGAGCTTGGAGACGATCAGGGTGCTCGTCGCCTCGATCCAGCCGCGCCGCCAACGCTGGGCAACCTCCCAGCCCCCACCGGCCCCCGCGAAGACAGCCAGGGTGACCAGGACCAGGATGCCGACCTTGCGGGCGACCATGACCGCCCAGTAGAGGAAGGC
This sequence comes from Streptomyces sp. NPDC057271, assembly GCF_042668715.1. Taxonomy (NCBI): domain Bacteria; kingdom Bacillati; phylum Actinomycetota; class Actinomycetes; order Kitasatosporales; family Streptomycetaceae; genus Streptomyces; species Streptomyces sp. NPDC057271. The sequence continues at coordinate 54,337 of NZ_JBHUYJ010000046.1, read as the reverse complement.
GCCCACCGCGCAGCCGAGTGCGACGAGGGCGGGGACGCCCCAGCCCAGGCCGTACATCGCCCCCAGCTCGTTGACCTTGATCATGCGGCGTACGACGTCGTCCACGGAGCTGTTGGCCGCCTCGAAGAGGCCGGCGCTGAGCGCGTCGACCACCGTGATCGCGACGGTGGTGCAGGCGATGGCGGCGAAGGCGAAGAACACTCCGGCCACGGTTCCGTACACCGCCTGCGCGAGGGCGCGTTCGTCCCGGCGCCAGGCGGCGCGGGTGAGCTGCAGGCAGAACGTGCCGACGGTCAGGATGAGGCCGATAGGCAGGATCAGCTCGTAGTTGCTCCTGAACCACTCGGCGTCGAGATCGACGGCCGTGGTCTTGTCGACGGCCTTCGAGGCGAGGTCCGCCGCGGCCTGGGCCATTTCACCCATCGACTTGGCGATCCAGGCGCCGATGCCGTCGGTGACGGCTTCGCCGGTCGCGCCGACCACGCCGCCGACGGTGTCGCAGACCGTATTCATCAGAGGGAGGTCACAAGCTCCCATGAGGGCACTCCTTTCGTAGGTTGGGGTGACTACGGCGAGACGTTCGGCAGGACCCCGACGAGGGCGCAGTCGTGTCGTGGCCGGCACTGGACGGCGAGGGTCGTCGAGCGGGACTCGGCTCCGGCACCGGAGCCCTTCCAGGCGATGGACTGCTTGCCGGTGACCGTGACGGCGTAGACGTACGCCTCGGTGATCGCGCCGGGGTCCTGGGCCAGGGCGGTCTTGAACGCCTGCGGGAAGTGGCCCTCGCTGACCGTGGCGCCGACGTGCTGCCCGTTGTCGCGCATCCGTGACCAGAGCACCGGGGTGGGCACCTGGTCCGTGACCGACTTCCAGTCGGCGTACTTCTTCTCGCCGGTCATCCACCGTTTGAGGCCGACCAGGCGCTCGGCCTGCGAGGAGGACCGGGTGTCGTACGTCCACAGGACCTTGGTGGCGGCCTTGGCGAACTCGATCGGATCGGTCGTCCTTGGCGGCGCGGCCGCCGCCGATCCGTGATGCGTTGTGACGGCCGGGGAGGGGAGCGCCGGGGAAGGCGACGGCGCCGGGGCGGTGTTCGCCGGGGCCAGGCTCTCCGTGCGGGTGATGTACGCGACCAGCCCGGCGACAGCCAGCAGAACGGCGAGGACGACGCCGCCGATCGAAGCGCGGCGCAGAACCAAGGAGGGGGCGCCATGCCGCCGAGCCCCGGCGGAGGAGAGACGTTCCTTCGGCATCAGTGAACCTGCGTCCCCATCGCCGAGAAGAAGGCGACGACGCCGTTGGCCGCGCCGAGCAGAAGGGCGCAGCCGGCGGCGACGACCGTGCCCTTCTTGCCGTTGGCCTCCGCCTGGTGGCCGCCGCTGTGGTGGCCCCAGGCCCAGACGATGGCGGAGATGGCGAGGGCGCCGACCGTGGCGATGATGCCGAACAGGTTGATGCTGCCCATGACCTTCTTGAGGACGTCGAGACCAGGCAGGCCGCCCTCGCTCGGCGTGACGCCAGGGTTGTACGCCAGCATCTGGGCGTGCTGAATGAGCTTCATTAGGAACTCCAGTACGAATGTGGGCGCGCGAGGGCCCGGAAGGGTGAAGCGAGGAAAGGAGAGAGGCCGGGTGTCAGATGACCCGGCGGGCGGCGAGCACGTCCGGCCGCCAGTCGGCGAGGGTCGAGATCTTGACCACGTCGCCAGTGCGCGGCGCGTGCAGGATCAGTCCGGAACCGATGAACATCCCCACGTGTTCCGGGACTTCCGTCGTGCCGCGAGTGAAGAGGAGATCACCCGGCTGGAGAGCCTGGACGCTGACCGCCTTGCCCTCATTGACCTGCGTGTACGTGGTCCGGGAGATCGAGATGCCGCCGGCCTTGTACGACGCCTGCATCAGGGACGAGCAGTCGCAGCGCCCCATCGGGTCCTGGCCGCGCGGAGCGGTGCAGGCGCCACCCCACTGATACGGAGTGCCGAGCTGGCCCAGACCCCAACGGATCGCCGTACGAACGGACTTCGGTGCGTCAGCCGGAATCTCGTAACTCTCGGGGACGGAGCCGGCGGGGATCGGACCGAACCTCGCCCCGTCCTCACCGGTGTCGCACCCTCCAGGCGCCAGATCCACCTGCTCGCCCCTGTTGCCGGTGCCAGAGCCCGACCCCGTCGACAGCGACGTGGCGATGGCCTTCTGCAGAGCCGTGGCGAGCGGCTCCCACTTGGCGTACGCGTCGGGGAAGCCGCTCTTCTGGACCGCCTGAGCGGCCTGCGTCACGGTCATGGACTGCCAGCCCGAGACCTGCAACAGCGACTCGTAGAACTTCGTCGAGGCGTGCACCGGATCGCGGACCTGCTGGGCCGTTCCCCAGCCCTGGCTGGGGCGTTGCTGGAAGAGTCCGAGCGAATCACGGTCGCCGTAGTCCAGATTCCGCAGCCCCGACTCCTGCAGGGCCGTGGCCAGCGCCACGATCTGACCTCGTGCCGGCACCTCCATGGCGACACCGGTGGCCTGGATCGTCCTGGCGTTCGGGACCTGCTCCGCAGGATCGTCCAACCCCGGGACCGACACCGCGGCCTTGCCGCCGCCCTTCAGGATCGACTCCACCTGCTTGGCGACCACTGCGGAATCCACAGCCTGCGCATCGCTGCCCGCGCAGGCCGCCTGGGCGCTGCCGGCACCAGCAACAGCCATCACGAGTGGGGCGACGAGCAGCAGCGGGCCGAGCGCCACGGCCCCGACTATCGTCGCGCCCGCCTTCACGGTCGCGGGCCGTCCGCCAGGGGCTGGGGGCGGGAGACGGGCTCCGGCGACGGGCGTGCGTGGGCATGCTGCATCAGCAACTCCTTGTTCGTAGGAAGCGCGGCACCGGGGTTCTCGTCGACAAGGTCACCGGCACCGCATCGGTCAGGGATTGACATCACCTGAGATCAGGGAATGGAGAGACCAGAGGTCGGGAGCGGCTAACTCTCGTCCCCTGGAATCCCTCTACTAGGAAGCGGCAGCCAGCCGCGCTCGTAATCTCACGCGCCACATGGAGATCCCTCCCGCCGAAATGCCAGATCCTCTGGGGGTGCTGGCGTGGCGCCATCTGAACGAGGAAGCACGCATCAGCACAGCTCAACAGGCCAGGACCTGGGCCCCGTCGGTCGAACACGGCGAGACTGTAGAGACGAATTCCGGCCGCACCAAACGACACCTTGACGACCGACCCCGACCTGCCATCTGGACGGCAGAACATCATTAGGTACGGCCGGGAACGACGGTTAATCTCCACCTGTTGCTCTCCCCGGATGGCTGCCTTTGGCGCCCTCGGGAGTGGCTCCGTGACGTGTGCACCATTCCGGGAACTCGGAATCAGCGCACGACCCATCCCTGCGGAAAGAGAGAACCGCGCAATGCCGTACACCCTGCACCGAGGCGATGCTCTGACCGCCCTCGCCGGCATCCCCGACAACAGCGTCGATGCCGTCATCACCGACCCGCCCTACAACAGCGGTGGCCGAACCAGCGGCGAACGAACCGGCCGCAGCGCCCGCGCCAAGTACACCTCGGTCGACGCCGAGCACGACCTCGCCAACTTCCCCGGCGAGAACCGCGACCAGCGCTCGTACGGCTACTGGCTCACCCTCCTGCTCACCGAGTCCTACCGGGCGACTGTCGAATCCGGCACCGCCCTCGTCTTCACCGACTGGAGGCAGCTGCCCACCACGACCGACGCGCTCCAGGCCGCCGGCTGGACCTGGCGCGGCATCGCCTCGTGGCACAAGCCGGTCTCCCGACCGCAGAAGGGCCGGCTCAAGCAGTCCTGCGAGTACATCGTCTGGGGCACCAAGGGTCCGGTCGACGCCGACCGGCACCCCGTCTACCTGCCCGGCCTCTACACCGCGAGCCAGCCCCGGAAGGACCGCGTGCACATCACGCAGAAACCCGTGGAGGTGATGCAGGAGCTGGTGAAGATCTGCCCGCCGGGCGGAACGGTGCTCGACCCCTTCACCGGCTCCGGTACCACCGGCGTCGCAGCCCTGCGCGAGGGCCGAAGGTTCGTCGGCGTCGAGCTCTCCGACCACTACGCCGCCATCGCCGAGCAGCGACTCCGAAGCGCACTGACCCGGGACGACTTCGAACTCGCCGGGCCTGAAGAGTGAGACCGAGAAGCCCCAGGCGGCAGGAACAGAACGCAGAAAAGGGCGGCTGCTCCGTCATGTTGGTGGAGCAGCCGCCCTTTGCCGCGAGGAGCGCTTTAGGTCGCCTCGACAGCTTGCTGGATCAGATCGGTCGCCCGCGCGAGCTCCTCGCGCGAGCTGATCCGCACCTCGACGCCACCACGGAGACCGAGGGCGCTCACGCCGCTGATGTCTCGGGAGAAGCCTTCCTGCAACTCGACCGCTCCCGGATCCAGCCGCAGGTTGATCACGACCTGTCTCTTGCGCGGCTGCATACGCACCGTGGCGACGTTCGTGAAGCGCCGATAGGCGACGTAGTGGAGCTGCGGCTCTTTGATCACGTCCTGGTGCGACAACAACAGCTCGTCGAGATCCGCGAAAAGCTCCTTGAGGTCCGCGGGTGACTCGTCGTGGTACTGCTGGAACGTCTTCGACGACGATGACGCGGAGCGTGCCGCGGGCAGGGTCTTGCCGCGTGCGGTGGTCCGAGTGCCGCCGGTAGAGGTGACGAGTTGCAGGGTCAGCGCGTCGTCGAAGATCCGGTAGGCGAGCAGATCGATCCGATGGCTGATCATCTCCACCGCCACCGTCTCGTGGTACGTGAAGGCGCCGGCGATGCACACGATCCTGGGCGCGCTCCAGTCGATCTCTTCGGCCACCGACTCGCCGAGCTTCCCCGCGACCAGCTTTTCGAACTCGTGGTGGTGATCCTGGAGCCAGCACAGGTATGAGAGCGCCTGGACGATGACGGCCTCGTCCCGGGTCCGCTTGTACTCCACGATCACCGGCGTGCCGGTTTCGTCCAGCCCGAGAGAGTCGATCCGACCGCCGTGCCGCCCCGTGCGGTGCTCGGTGGCCAGGAAGCGGATGCCGAGCATCGTCTCCATGTTGGCCTCGATGAGCCGCTGCAGTTCGACCTCGACTCCCACGGCTGCTCCCGGCACCTCGGTGGCCTTCCCGCCCCTCACCCTGAAGACCTTCAGGTTGCTCATACGTCCCCCATGGCTCTCAGATCTCAGAACATGTAATCGAGTCCACGAGGTGTCTATTCCGTGGTGGCGACTAACGCCAACGTGCACGTATGACCCCGCCTGAGCCGAACGCCCGCCACACAGGAAGCGTCTGTACCAGCGGCCGAGGATCCGCCTCTATACGGCAGGCGCCGGCGAGCGACTCGTCGCGCCCGCCGGCGCCTTCTCCGGGCTCGGCTACCCTGCCTCCGCAGCGACATCATCCAGGTCGAGCTCACCTTGCTTGCTGCGGCGAGCTGGCTTGCTCAACCAAGCATCGAAGTCGTCGTCGGACACCGCGAACCAGTCCTTGAGGGCCTTCCCAAGCGCCGTTTTTGCTTGGCTCTCGGCGATGGGTCGGAGATCGCTCTCTTGAGCTGACGGCTGGCTCGTCCTGAGGGCCTTGAGCTGCTGCTTGATGCACAGGTCAAGGTACATGCGCCGGGCCTCACCGAGCTTGATATCGAACTCTTCTCGGTCCGGCAACCATTCGGCCACGTGAACCCACGCAGCGGGGACAGCGAGGGCCTGCAACCAGAAATACCGAAAGTAGACGGCTTGTGCCGACTCCATGTTCCCGATCTGGTTGATCGGGTTTGAGATGCCAACTTTGTTGAAGGCGACCTTCCGGTCACGTGCGCGGCTGTGCTCGATCTGGAAGAAGGCATTCCAGGCTTCAACGAGAGCTTCCGCAAAGCCCGGGAGGTCTTTGAGCTCGACGCCGCCAGGCTGTGTCTTCCGTACTTCCCACAGCGAGCCCATGGTCATGACGAGACCGAGCTGACAGGCGTGGGTGTTGAGCACAGCGTAGGCGTCCTTGCCACGCTTCACGCGCTCGGGACGAGTCGATCCGAGGTACTCCTGGGCTCGGTACTGGTCGAAATCCTCTTCCTTACCCTTGAGCGCCTCCCACGCTCGGATGACATCCGACTTGGGCAGCCTGCGGTCTGCGCTGTCCCTGTGCTCTGTGTAGTGGTCGTAGCTATCGCGCAGCGTCCAGAAGACGCCGACGCCGCCGAAGAGGGCGTCGTGAGCCAGAGCAGCGAAGGTGTCCGCTACGTGCCAGTCGTCCCTGAGCTTCGTCAGCGCTCTGGCGTGTGCTGCGTACGGCGCGGTCCTCGAGAGCAACGTCAGGATGGCCCGGCCCCACGTCTCCTTGAACCTGGTGCTGATTGTTTCCATCTGGCCGAGGGGGAACTGCTTGTCGCCGAGAGAGTCTCGGTCGAACGTGATGCCGCCATCCTCGAAGTACCGCTCTAGAAGACTGGCTACGTCGAGCTGGCTACGCATGAAGTCGTCGCGCTGCTGCTGACTGTCCTTACCAGAGATCCCCTGTGCGACGTTGGTGAGGTACTTCGACGGCCCGAAGATGCAGCGGTTCACGGCCATCTTGAGGAGGTTGATGTTCGTGAGTACCGACCACCGCGCCGGCCGGTGGCTGTTCACTTCAGGGTTGTCGTACTCCACTGCGTAGAGGGGCAGGTACGAGTCGTCGTTGCGGCTCCGCAGCTCACTCAGCATGCTTCGCGTCAGAACGTTGGAGAGTTCGGCATCCGAGAGCAGGATGATGCGGGACTCGCTCGGGGGGCGCGCCTCCTTGTTGACGTCGACGAACAGCTTCCGCGCTGCTTCGTGGGGGCGGGAGCCATCTCCGGTTTGCTCCGGGAACCAGCACACAGTGACGGGCACCTCGACCTTCGACAGGTCGGGTTCGCCGGCGCCGTGCTGTTCGAGCACGCGTCGTACCTGGTGCTCATAGAAGGACCGGTACTTGACCGCAGAGGTGTCTCCCCATGAGTTGGTAAGGGTGCGCTCAATTGCAAGGAGGGCCATGGCTCGGTGCTGGCCGTCGAGAACCACGAGGCTGGACTCGGTGCGGTTCCACCAGAACTTGCCGACATTTGCCCCGTGCGGCTGCCCATCACCGCCGAGCAGACGGTGGACCTGGAACGCGTTACCAGCACGCTGTTCCTGCCAGTGTGCTTCGTCGGCGCTGATCGATGTCACGTCCCCCAACACAGGAAAGGATGTCGGACGCTTGTTCTGGAAGGGGAGCAGAACAGCCACGATCGGTGGGAAGAAGGCCGGCCCCGTGGTCTGGGGCTTGAGCAAGTAGGGGATCAGGTTGACAGCTACTCGGTGATCGTCGAGGTCACGCTGCAGAAGCTGGTTGAAGTCCAGGTCGCCGGCATCCATGACTTCGCGGACGGGGGCCAGGTTCTTCGTGAGTTGGCGCTCGGGTGTGTTGGCGTCACCACCGAGTCGAGCCTTTGTCATGATGTAGTCGACCCGCCCCGCCGGGGTGTCGAAGCTGCCCCACGTTCCCTGCACGTAATCTCGGAACGTAAGCCCACTGCCCGACCCGAACATCCTTCACTGCCTTTCCAAACTGCGTAGGTGCCGAAGTCAGCGGCCATGGCGCTGGTCTCGGCGTCTTGCTTGCTGAGCGTTCTCACAACATCCTGCAGGTCACGTGGTGGCCGCGTGGGCGGATGCGGGAAGTGACTCGCCTCATCCACAGTGCGCGCCACAACGGATGCCCCCAATGCGACTGTGCTGGACGGCTGTCACGCCCGTCCAGCACAGCCCGCGGGCTCACTCGTCCTTGAGTTCTTCCTTGAGCATGACTCCGGTGAACAGGCCCCAGTACGTACGGAGCTGGCTGAACTGCTCATCAGGGTTCTCGTGCATGGCCTCCGCCCGCGCGTAGCCCATGAACAGCAGGTCGATGGCCGCCTCGGCCCGACGCGCGAGATCCAGTACGTCTTCGGGGCTCATTCCCTCGGCCCCGTCGTCGGCGATCTTCTTCAGCGGCCCATAGACGTCGCGGAAGAACGAGTGCCGATGGTTGAACTTCACGACCGACTTGCCGTTGAGGTGGTGTACCTCGAGGAACTCCTTACCCGGCCAACTGCCGTCAAGCAGGGTGATGGGCTTGGTTCGAACCTGCTCGCGGAGTGTCTCGATCTTGGCTCCGTCGGTCTCAGGGTCCAGCCCCATGTCCTGGGCGGCGTGCTGGACAACCTCCTCCTCCTGCTCCGCGGTAGCCGTCCTGCCGGCGACTCCCTTGGGGAGGCTCGGGTCGGTCCGTTCCGCCGTTGCCATGCTGCTGCTGTGCTCTCCCTTAGCGAGGCGCTCCCGCGTCTCGACTTCTCCCCAGTACTCGCGGATCACCTTCCGAGCCCGCAGGACAGGGAGCTTCAGCCAGTCTCGCAGCTCGTTGCGGAGCCTCGTCACAGGCTCTGCGCCACGCTTCACGTTCCGCACCTGGAAGAACTCGTCCAGCTCCGCCGTGAAGCTGATCTCGATCGCGATGTACCGAATCACCTTGTCCGTACGGCTGGTGTCGAGGAGGTAAGGAACCACGTCGTAGTAGATCTCCCGGCCGTTGCGCAGGATGCTGATCCTGGCGGCATTCACACGGTTGATCTGGAATTCCTTGATGTCCTCGCCTCGGTGGTCAACTTCGCCACCGGCTCCCTTCCAAGGGCGGAACTCGGCAGGCACCAGAGCGACAGAGACGTGCACCTTGTGCCCGTCAACCTCCAGGTCCCCTTCCTCGATCAACTGGCCCCGCGGGTCCAGCTTCTGGGGCTTGTACCGAGAGATGATGCGGGGGTTGTCCCGAAGGAAGAGGGGGTCGTGGAGGGTTACCGGCTTACCGTCGAGCTCAAACGCGCGACCTGTGTCGATGTAGGTACGGTAGGCGCGCGCGATGAACTTGCGAAGATCCGAGACCTTCTCCTCCAGCGAGGTGCCATACGCCCCTCCGCCGTCGAGGCGGTCGATCTTGCCGATGACAACCACGGTGCCCGAGGCAAGTGGACGTCCATCTCGCCCAACCATGAGCTTGGTGGCCTCTTCGGGCCAGGTGCTGACCTCATCAGAGGTGATGTACTGCTGCTTGCCTTCCCGGATTTCGTCGAGGTCGATGTAGCTGTGGACGATCTCGGGTCCGCTGGCTCGCTTGCTGTAGATGTCGATGCGCCTGCCCAGGCTCAGCCCTGCGAGCTTCAGCCCCATTCCGAAGCGACCGAGGCCCTGGCGCTGGTTGTAGCGGGCGCTGTACCCCATCGACAGAACGTTGTGCATGATCGCGGGGTCGATGCCCACCCCGTTGTCAGCAATGATGAAGGTGTCGATGGACTTCTTCTTCGGCCCGTATACCGGAAGCACACGCATCAGCGTGGCCTCGGCCTGAATGGAGTTGTCCAAGGGCTCCCCGATGGCAGCCGTGAGGTCGAAGCCGGCGTCACGCATCGATTCCAAAGCGCGGTCGATCTGGATGACGTTGGAACGCTGGCTGTCGGGGGATAGGAACAAGGGGTTGGTCATGGCGAGGAACCTCACTCTTTGGGGGCGGAAGTCTGCTGCAGGTCGCGGAACCGTCGGGTGGCGCGTTGCTCTGGCCGGCAGAAGACGCAGCTGGTTTCGTGGAAGTCTGGCCGGTCAGGGTGGATGCGGTTGGTCAGCTGAGGGGAGAGCGCATGGAACATGGCGCACTCCATGTCGTAAGCGTTCACGGGGTTGTTGTGGACGTCGTAGGTGAAGTACGCGCCCCGCTGATCAGTGCAGTGCCGAAGAAGGCGTCGGCGGATGTCTGTATCGCTGCGACCTACGTAGCGAGGCAAGCCCGTGGTCGTGTAGAGGACGTAGCTGCCGACGACGCCTGGCGGTATGAGGGCCCGTATGAGCCAGGGGCGCAGTCGTATGAGACGGGGCCTCATGCGGCTCCCACAGATGCAGCCCAGAGCTGACGGGCATGCTTTCGGGCACGTGAAATCCGCTCTCTGGCTCGAGGCACGGGAAGCCCTTGCCGGTCCGCCAAGGTCTCGGCGTCGTCTCCGTGCGCCAGGGCCTGAAGCACCACACGTTGGGCATGGGAGATCCCGGGCTCAGCACGGAGCCACTCGACAATTTCGACGACGGGGTACCCGTGATCCACGGCTCCGTGATCGGCGTGTTCCTCACCGAGGGAGATACTGGGAGCGATGGTCTTGCGGCGCTCAAGCGCCTCGTAGGCGTGACCCATCGCGGATCGCACGCGAAAAGGCGCTGGCGTGGACGCGTCAGAGGGGTTCCGCAGAAGCTCGTCGAGGGCTCGGTCGATCCTGTCGAGCTCATACGTGTCGCAGGTGGCCAGGGCACGCTTTTGCAGCGCGAAAATTGCCCCCTTGACCGGGTGGCTGATCATGTTCGCTCCGTCTTGTCTGGCGGCGAGCCCCATGCGGTGGCGCGCGTCCGAAGGGTGAAGCGTTGCTTATGTGGTTGTCCTGCGAGGGTACTAGATGGCACGGACACGGGGGTGCGAATTCCCTTACCCCGTACCAAGCCTGACTGGCCCTCACCTAAAGAGGTCGGGTGGGGTCGCCAGTCGTTGCGGTTACTCCTGGGGAAGGTGGTGGTTGCGATGACGGGCCGGCACAACGTGCTGGTCAACGAGTCGGGGCCACCCTCCCGCAGGGAAGGGGGGCCCAAGAGGGGGGGGGTGGGGTGGGTCCCCCGCGGGGGGGGGGAGAAGGTGTTCTGTGGACCCAAAACCCCCCCCTCCGCGCCAATAGCACAT
>NZ_JBHUYJ010000046.1:24141-43586 GCF_042668715.1 Streptomyces sp. NPDC057271 | reverse complement strand
GGGGGGGGGGGGGGGGGGGGGTGGGTGGGGGGGGGGGGCGGAAAAAAGGGGGGGGGGAGGGGGTTGCCCCCCCCTCCAGGAGGAAGGTCCCCCCCGACGAGGGGTAGCTGAGGCTAGCTATCCCGTGGTGGTGGAGACGAGCTGTTCGATGGACCGAAGGTCACTTCGGCCGTGCAGGTAGCCGATGCCGCGGTGCAGATGGACCGTCAGAGTCCGGGCGACAGCCTCGTCCGAAGGTTCCTCGCCGTCAGCGAGGCACCGCTGCTTCAGCAGGGCAAGGTAGATGTCTCCGTACGGGCTGGTGAAGGTCTTCCAGGACATCTCGACGTTGGAGTCCGTCACTACCTCCTTCACCAGCGGTGTGGACGAGTCCCGGAGCGACAGGGCGAGAGCCCATCGGCACAGCTCATTCCACTGGGTCAGCCCAGTGCTGCGCTTCAGCCAGATGAGTTGATCCTTCGCAGTTTGCGAGAGGCGGACTGTCTCAAGCGACATGCGATGCTCCTGCGGTCCACCAGTACCCAGCCTCGACGGTGGTAGTGAACGTTGTGTCGTCGTGAACAAGCGTGTAGGTGTGCGCCAGAGCGGGCTTCAACCGGCCGAGGAGGGTCTCGTCGATCTCCTCGTCGGTGGAGAGGAGAAGGACCTGTCGGCCGGCATTCGGGAAGTAGCGATCGACGAGGTGCCGGCGGTGTTGGCTGTCGAGGCGTCCGAGAGGGGTATCGATCACACTGGGCAAGCGATTGCCTGCAACCTTGGCGAGGCCCCAGAGTAGAGAGATCGCAAGCAGCTGTCGTTCGCCCGCGCTGAGCCGTCCGGGATTGATGGGCTCGCCGTCGGAATCAGCCAGGGTCAGACTGGACTTGTCCATGTCGATCCGCAGGTCGTGGATGAGGCTCTTGCGCATCAGCGCCTTGAAGCTCTGCAGGACTGCGACCTCGAGACGGCTGATGTGCCGCTGTAGTAGCGCTTCGCCGAACTTCTCCAGGGTGCCCCGAGCCTTCTCGGCGTACTCGACGATGCGATTGAGCTCCTCAATCTCGATCAGCGTCTTGACGCGCCTCTGCTGTGCTCGTTCGAGATCGGCGCCGATGCGATCGCGGCGGCCCTTGATCTCCTCCAACTGCTCCTTGCCTCGCCTGAGCTCATCCTTGGCGACGGCGAGGGCTTCGATCGCCGCGTTACGTTCCTCAACGAGGTCCTTGATGAGCTTTTCGTCCGGGACACCCGCAAGGAGGCGATCGGCGTCGTCGAGACGGTCACTCGTCTCGGCTGACTCCTTGAGGAGCTCACGAGCGCGGGATGCGTCTCGGGACAGCGCTTCGTCGAGAGCAGAGAGTTGTTCGAGTGCGTCAAGTGGAAGGTTGAGGGTCTGCTTGAGCTCTGCTGCAGCCTCGCGCTTCAGACGGTCTGTGGCCAGCTTCTTCTTCAAGGCCGTGCGTGCGGCGGCCGTAACCGATGCGGGGAGCTGCTCAAGGATCCAGGCGTCGCGCTCGTCCAGGACGCCTACGACCCGCGTAGCGTTGTCAGCATCCTTCTCCCGCACCGCCTGTTCACGAAGCGTGGCCAGCTGCTGCGGAAGCATGAGCAGCGGAAGCGGACCGGCAGCAAGGGAGCGCAGCGCACTACGCTGCGCCGCTAGGCGTTCGGCGATGCCCTTTTGATTGCTTTCGAGCTCCTTCTGGCGCTCGAAGAGGTTGCCGCCGGCTTCCTTGAACGCCTTCTCTACTTTGTCCAGCTGCAACTGCAGCCGGTCACACCTTGACTGCATGCCACCCAAGGTGAGTTTGCGGTCGGCATACTCTTGTCTCGCCGTATTGTGTTCCGCTTCCTGGGCACGGATCTGATCGATGACGGCCTGGTCTTCGTTGGATAGCCGCTGGCGACGCTGCAGTGCAACGAGATCCGTCCGGAGCTGTTCCACAGTACTCACTCCCAAGAGTGAGTGGACTGCGGACTGGATAACCGTGGCCGCGCGCTCGGGATCCGCGAGCGACTCGATTTTTTCGCCGTCGAAGAAGAACAGCGATGCCACTTCTAGCGGAAGGATGTCCTCGACATGGTCGGGCCAGCCCTCGCTGAGGATCCGGTCAAACTGGTCGTCTACATGGACATTCAGAAATTCCTTGAGCTGCTTGCCACTGATGTGCCAGCTCCTGACCACCCGGTAATGCCGCTCCTTGCCATCCACGACGATGGAGAATTCCAACGCGATCTGCGCACCGTCGGCTGAATTCGCCTTGCGATTGATGCTCTCTCGCAGGTAGGAATCGTATGAGCGGTTTCCGCGACCGCTGCACCGGGCCCGAGGACCGTAGAGAACCAGCTGGATGGCGTCGAGCAGAGTGGTCTTGCCGCAACCGTTGAGGCCGCCGATCAGGATGATCGGTCGTCCGGGCTTAACGCTCAGGTCGAGGGACTGCTTGCCGCGGTAGGCGCCAAAGTCGTGAAGTTCAATCTTATGAAGGTGCATCGGTGGTCTTCTCTTCGTCCAGCGTCACGTAGGTCGGGGCGGTGTCGCGGATTTCCTGCTTACGCTTCGCGAACTGAAGTGCGTCGTCTTCGTTCTCGTAGAATCCCTTTTTGATCGTCTTCTCCAGCTCCTTTAGGAGGCCGGAGCGTCGTGTCATGGTCCTGTGCTGTCGCTCGACCGCGAGGAGTTCACGCGTCATCGTGAAATGGATTTCGTCTCCGTCGCAAACTTCCTTGAGTAGATCCATCTCCTCTGCTCCGAGGACGAGCTGCTCATCAAGAGGCTGGCCGGGGAACTTCTCTTCCGTGGCCTTCTCGTAGATCCCCGGCAGAGTGTCCTCAACCTCGTGCTTGTCGAAGACCCAGATGCGGCGGATCTCATGGAGCTCCGCCTCCGAGATCAGTTCAATGCCCCGCACGCTCTCCGGTGAGGTCTTCCGGACAAGGGTCTGTGCCTCCAGCAGCCTCCTCAGCCACTTCTGACGCGCTTCCTGTGTGTACGGCCCTTGGATGACACCGTCGTGGAACAGTTGGACTGCGCCGTTCATCCGCCGGAAGTCGCGGGTCTCCTTCTCCTTCGACACGTCATCGAGTTCATTCCGGAGCTCAAGGAGAGGCCGCATCCACTCCTTCTCTTCATCGTTGCGGATCATTGCGGTCATGGACTTGTCCTTGTCCACAAGAGTGCAAGTCCAGCAACCGAAGCGACTGTCACCGCAGGAAGGTGTGGTGTCGTCCACGACCAAGGGGCATTCGGAGTCCTCGGAGGCGCCTTGGTACATTGTGAGGAGATCCTTGTTTCGATGCCCCCAGGCGTTGGAGTACTGCATCAAGAACATCCAGACCTCATCGGTGCCCCACGCTTCAATGGGGCTGTAGACGAGGGAATTCGGCAAATTGCCGTTGGGGGAAAGGCGGTCGCGCACGCGACGCTTCTCGTGCCGCGCCATAGCGCGGGCGCGTGCTTGGCTCTCGGTCTTGCGAATGCCGAGAACGAGGATTGCCTCACCATGCCGGCGTACCACGCGGCGAATGAACGCGTTGGACGGCTTGATCTTCAACCGCTCTGTGCACCACCGGAACTTGGGGCGAGGGGCAGGGTAACCGCGACCGATCAGGTTGACCCAGAAGGTGTCCTTCACCTCAGGAATCAGGCGGTGCGGCTCAATAGGCAGCCCCTGCTCCTTCGCCGCCTTCCCCATCGTCTCAAGTGACTGGGTGACCCACGCGGCGACCACCGGATTTTCAACCAGTGTGTCCGTGCTGATGACATGCACGGGTTTGATGCGCTGTTCATCCGGCAGGCCCTGAAGGGCGAGCCAGACAAGTTGGAGTACGGCGGTGGAGTCCTTGCCGCCGCTGTAGCCGATAACCCACGGCACCTCGTCAGCTGTATAGAGTTCACGGATCTCCTCTGTGAGCTCACTGACTACTTCGGCGAGGGCCCTCCCTTGGAAGGGGGCCGTCGACTTCGGGGTGCTCATGCGTCTCCTCGCAGGTATGCGTCCTCTACACGCTGCTCTTCCGGGCTGAGTTCGAGCTTCATGCGATGGCGCAGGTAGTTCACAGTCAAGGTCAGGTTTTGGTGGCTCTTCGAAACGCGTCCGCCGATCAGCGCGCGGCCCTCCCAATCTGGGTTGGTGCGGGACCAGTCGACCGAAGTCAGGCCCTTGAGCTTCGAATGCCACACCTGGGGGGATTCAGAGTGTCGCAAGAGTGAGTTCCCGATACGGCCGAGAGCATGCAGAGCGATGCCGTGGCTGTGGATGTAGTCCTTGCGCACCTCGGGAGCTGCGAGCTCGCGCTTGCGCACCATCCCCCACTCGGGCACCACAAGGTCGACAGCCTCCCAGTATGCCTCTGCGAGCTCCTGGGCCTTGTCCTTCTTGATCTCGAAGCCTTGCAGGAGTGACTGGGTGGCGGAGTAGACGGCGCTCAGGGTGAAGAGCTTGCGGGAGCGCTGGGCCAGGGTGCTGTTCTCCATCTCGACGTGTCCCTTGAAGACGGGGGACTTCATCGCCAAGAGGCGAGCCATGATCGCCAGGTCATCTCGGTGGTCATAGAGCACACCGATCGAGCGTGGGGGGCGGACGGCGTGGCGGTTGAGGTCCGCGAACATCTGCTGGCAGCGGGCAAGGCCGGTGTCGTGGAAGAAGACGACCGCGATCGTCTCCTCGCCGAGGTCGGGGTTCTCCTTCAGGGCTTGCTCGATGGCCGCGCGTCGATGCTGCCCATCGTTGATCAGGAAGCGGGCAGCCATGGGGATGCGGATCTGGCCCGCGCGCATCCCCATACCCGAGTCGGCAATGCTCTCGAAGTACATGTCGCCGTCGACTGACGCGGTGAGCGCGCTGAAGACGTAGTCGTCTGGGTTGTCGACGATGTACCGGGTGAGTGCTGGAAGCCGCCCCTTGTTCAGGACGCGCTGGGCGCGGACCTCTGGGGCCAGCTCGTCCTCGTCGAAGAGGAAGATCTTCGGGATGAGGCGGAGCGGGCACATGGATACGTAGAACTCGCGCCCCGCTTGGACGCCCCGGATGGCTGGAAAGATGTAGTCAAAGCCAGCGGACGTAGCGGTGTCGGCAACCTGCGAAGAAGACGGTGATCCCACTCGCGTAACGCTATCGTACGTCAGAGATAAGACGTACATGATGTGCTGGATTAACGCACAAGGGTGTGGTGGGGCTAGTGGTGACGTATCTCGACGCTGCGGCTACGACGCGTGTTGACCCGCGCGTGGCTGAAGTTGTCCTGCACTGGATGACCGAGGACTTTGGGAACGCCGGCTCTCGGACGCACGACTATGGGACCCGTGCGAAGCGCGCGGTGCAGCAGGCGCGGGACTACCTCGCCGGCACTGTGGGTGCCGAACCGGATGAGTTGATCTTCACTAGCGGGGCCACAGAGAGCAACAACATCGCGCTGCTCGGTCTTGCTCCCTACGGCGAGCAGAGTGGTCGGCGTCACATCGTCACCTCGGCCATCGAGCACAAGGCGGTGATCGAACCTCTGGAGCACCTGCAGTCCCGAGGCTTCGAAGTCGATTTCATCAAGCCTGGCCCGTCCGGCAGGGTTGCTGTCGAGGAGGTGCTGGAGCGGCTGCGTCCGGACACGCTCGTTGTCTCACTGATGCACGTGAACAACGAAACGGGTGTCGTCCAGCCCGTTGCCGAACTCGCCGGCCACCTCCGGGAGACCCCGACGTACCTGCACGTGGATGCTGCGCAGGGGTACGGGAAGCTGCCCGAGGATCTGACCGCTCCGATCGACATGATCAGCATGAGCGGCCACAAGATCGGAGCTCCGAAGGGTGTCGGCATGCTGGTTACACGCCGTCGACGCCTGGATCGGCTGCCCCTGCAGCCGATCATGTTCGGTGGCGGTCAGGAGCGGAAGCTTCGACCCGGGACGCTCCCGGTGCCATTGATCATGGGAATGGCGGAGGCGGCGCGGATCTTCCAGGCGGAGTACAAGGAGTGGAGTGCGAGAGCGCTGGAGCTTCGCACCCGGCTCTTGGCCGCGCTTGAGAAGACCAGATTCCAGATCAATGGAGATCAGGACCATTCGGTCCCTCACATCCTCAATCTTTCGTTCGACGGCGTGGATGCCGAGGCGCTCATCGTCCGGCTGAAGCGGCATGTGGCCGTTGCTACGGGTTCGGCATGCACGAGCGCCGCGTACACCCCCAGTCATGTGCTCACTGCCATGGGGCTGCCTGAGGAAGCGGCAGAGAACGGGCTCCGTTTGTCCTGGTTCCCGAGTCAAGCAGCTGACCTCGACGTCGATGAGCTGGCAGAGATGATCGCGCAGATGCAGCCCGACGCGGCCTGAGGGCTCACCCTTCAGTGCGGCGCACCAGTCGATGCCCGCGAAGGGATCGGCCGCAGCGGACAAGCTCCGACTCCCAGCCGTTCTCGGTGCCGATGAGGTGAGGGTGCTCGTACAGCCCGGCTTTCACCTCTGCCGCTGTCAGCCGCTTGTATCGCTCGACATCAGGGTCGTCGGGGGCGAGGAACTCGTGTTTGCGGTGAAGCAAGGGTCGATTCTCCGAGTTTGCGTATGACGCGTGGGATGTTTCAAGGGTCCTGAGGTCTACCTGGTAGGAGGACTGGCACCGTGGGTGCGGGTCGGCGTCGAAGTCCGGGTAGTCGAGCCAACTCACCGCCCGGCCCTGATGGCGTAGCTTTGCCAGCGTCCACGATTGCGGCCGGCCGGCGGCGATCGAGGCGCAGTGCTCGTAGAGGCGTAGCACTGTGGGCAAGCGGTCGACGGCACGCTGGTGTACGTACATAGCACTCGGGGTGAGCTTCCCGACGGCGGAGGCGTGCATGGCTCCACGGATGTACGTGTCGTCACGCAGCTTGAGCAGAAGCCGGTCGGATCGCTGACATGCCTCTTTGTATGAGCTGAAGAAGGCGCGAACGTCGAGTTGGACGCTGAGCGGGAGGCTGTTGAAGGGGCCTCGGCCGTTGAACAGCTCCACGGCCAAGAAGAGCAAGGTGTTGAGGGTGGTTTGCTTCCCGCCTTGCTCCACCTTGCTGGCCTTGGCGGAGTCCCGCACGAGTCGACGAACCTCGTTGGCTCGCAGGTGGCCAAGTAGCGCGCCCATTGACTGAGGTACTTCTTCCATCCGAGGCAGCCGCCCCCGACGTTCGACGTAGTCAACGACTGCTGTGATCGCTGAGGTTGTGTCCCCGGAACTGAGCCACTCTGCGTCAGGAACGATCCGGCTGGCGAGGTATCCGAGACGGGCTCTGTCGTCCTTGAAGGCATAGACGATTCCTGGTGCGGCGGCGACCGTTCGTACCCCTGTCACTTCCTCGACGTAGGTCCGCAGCTCGCTCACGCCGAAGAGATGTTGGAACGTTTGCCGGCTGGTGAGCAGCCCGTCGCCGAATGCCTCGCCCCTGACCTTCGACTTCTCCCATGTCAGTCGCGCGGAGGCGACGAGGACCGTGCCAGCAAGATCCCACGCTTCCTTGAGGGTCTTGCGGCGCTCGTGTGGGTCTTCGATGACGTTGAGGACGTAGGTGAGGAGCACGACATCGGCTGGCTCCAGCTTCGTGTCTGCCTGATAGAACGGATCCCATCCAACCGCTCTGCAATCAAGCTGCCGGAGTGCGCGCACATCGCCACCGCGGCCACAGCCGTAGTCCAGAACCGTGCGGCCTTGAACTACTTGCTTGTCGATGAATGCTTGTCTGGCTGGCACGGAGAGACTAGCCCGGCTGATCGCAGTCAACCTCCGGTCGCTACTCCAAGCCTGCCGCGTCATGCTCGCCCCTCCTGTGGCCAGGTAACAGTGAGGGTAGCGACGGACAGTCCTCAGGCTGGGCGAGAGCTGCAAGTTGCAGCAACTGCGATCCGGTGAGGATTGCCCTACTCCTGTGCCGCCTCCGGACTCTCGCGATGCTTCTTCCTGATCCAGTCGTGCATGGCCTCGATCAGGGCGTCGGATGGGCTGCGTCCTTCGCGTCCTGCGAGAGCCTCAAAGTCCTCGCGGAGCTGTCTCGGCGGGCGAAAGCCCATCACTCTCGTTTGCCCTGTGCGCGGCCGACCGACCATGACGCCCTTTCAATTTCTGTTTAACAGAATCTAGCACCCGCCTGCTGATCTCTGTGGACAGGTTGCTTGATGAAGGGCATTGTTGTTTAACAGGAAGGCAGCTCGACCAGGGAGTGATGCCTCCACGTGGAGTCCGCCGGCTTCCGATAGGTGCGCTCATGTGGTGAGGCGTTCGACCCCGAACCCTCCAGCGCACCTGTTGGCAAGACGTGGTGGAGGAGGCGTCCATGAGTTACCGCCCAAGGTGCGAGGGGAGCGAGTCGGCTAGCTGCCGTGCTTGGCCGATCTGGAGGGTCCGGTGGAAGGGAGACTCCCTTGATCGGAACTGGTTTCACGCGTGCGGGCGACACCTCAATCAGGTCGCCCTGACGCAGGCGTCGGACGTGGGCGTCGAGCTCGATCTTGTCCGTATTCTCGCGATCTGAATGCCTGGTCTCACGGTCGCAGTGATGGCCTGCCCTAGGTGCGCTCGTGAACGCCCGTGCAGGAGCGGCGGGGCGAGAGTGCCCGAGGGGCGTACGTGGGTGAAACGACTGCGACGCCTGCTCTGATCTGAGAAGTGCGAACTGGCCCGGGACGTGGGTGTCCGGGGCCAGTTCGATCGTCGCTCGGATGGGCGGGTACGGTGCGGCTGATCCAAGCGGACGTGACGCGGATGCCTGCCGGAAACCCCGGCTGAGAGGGATACCCCAGGGACTTTTCAGGGACTTTCATGTCTGTCCCAGGGAGATTCCAGGGACTTTCCGCCGTGCAAGCAGGGAAGGCCCTGACAGCGCTGAAAGATGGAAACGCGCTGGTCAGGGCCTAGGACCTCAGCACTCGATGATGTTCACCGCGAGACCGCCGCGGGCGGTCTCCTTGTACTTGACCGACATGTCCGCGCCGGTCTCCTTCATCGTCTTGATGACCTTGTCGAGCGAGACCATGTGGCTGCCGTCGCCCCGCAGCGCCATCTTCGCCGCGGTGACCGCCTTCACCGCCGCCATGCCGTTGCGCTCGATGCACGGGATCTGGACCAGGCCGCCGACCGGGTCGCAGGTCAGGCCGAGGTTGTGCTCCATGCCGATCTCGGCCGCGTTCTCGACCTGCTCCGGGCTGCCGCCCATGACCTCGGCGAGGGCGCCCGCCGCCATCGAGCAGGCCGAGCCGACCTCGCCCTGGCAGCCGACCTCGGCGCCGGAGATCGAGGCGTTCTCCTTGAAGAGCATGCCGACCGCGCCGGCCGCGAGGAGGAAGCGGACGACGCCGTCCTCGTCCGCTCCGGGCACGAAGTTCATGTAGTAGTGCAGGACCGCCGGGATGATGCCCGCCGCGCCGTTCGTCGGAGCGGTGACCACGCGGCCGCCCGCAGCGTTCTCCTCGTTCACGGCCATCGCGTAGAGCGTGATCCACTCCATGGCCAGCGACGCCGGGTCGCCCTCGGAGCGCAGCTTGCGGGCCGTGTTCGCGGCGCGGCGGCGGACCTTCAGGCCGCCGGGCAGGATGCCCTCGCGGGACATGCCGCGCGAGACACAGGCCTGCATGACCCGCCAGATCTCCAGCAGACCCGCGCGGATCTCGTCCTCGGTGCGCCAGGCCTTCTCGTTCTCCAGCATCAGCGCGGAGATCGACAGGCCGGTCTCCTTCGCCAGGCGCAGCAGCTCGTCGCCCGTGCGGAAGGGGTACTTCAGGACCGTGTCGTCCGGGACGATCGGGCTCTCGCCCGCGACCGCGTCCTCGTCCACGACGAAGCCGCCGCCGACCGAGTAGTACGTCTTCTCCAGGACGAGCGCGCCCTCCGCGTCGTACGCGAAGATCGTCATGCCGTTGGCGTGGTACGGCAGCGCCTTGCGGCGGTGCAGGATCAGGTCCTCGTCGAAGTCGAAGGGGATCTCGTGCGCTCCGAGCAGGTTGATCCGGCCGCTCGACTTGATCCGCTCGACCTCGTCGTCCGCCGACTCGACGTCGACCGTGCGCGGAGAGTTGCCCTCCAGGCCCAGCAGTACCGCCTTGGGCGTGCCGTGGCCGTGGCCGGTCGCGCCCAGCGAGCCGTACAGCTCGGCCCGTATCGACGCGGTGTGGGCGAGGAGCCCCTCGTTCTTCAGCCGGCGGGCGAACATCCGGGCCGCTCGCATCGGGCCCACCGTGTGGGAGCTGGACGGGCCGATGCCGATCGAGAACAGGTCGAAGACCGAGATGGCCACGGGGAACTCCTTGTGGGGGCTAGACGCCGTTGTCTGCCAGGGTGGTGCAGAACAGCAGGAAAAGGGGGTGGGGCACCGCGCTCACTGTCCAGTGTGCGCGGTGCCCCGGAACTTTCGTACGAACGAGCCTTGGAACTGAAGCGTACGAAATTACTACAGGCCGGGGTACAGCGGGTGCTTCTGCGCGAGTGCGGTCACCCGGGCCTTCAGCGCGTCGGCGTCGAAGCCGGGCTTCAGGGCCTCCGCGATGATGTCGGCCACCTCACGGAAGTCCTCGGCGTCGAAGCCACGGGTGGCGAGCGCCGGCGTACCGATGCGCAGACCCGAGGTGACCATCGGCGGGCGCGGGTCGTTCGGGACCGCGTTCCGGTTGACGGTGATGCCGAGCTCGTGGAGACGGTCCTCGGCCACCTGGCCGTCCAGCTCGGAGTTGCGCAGGTCCACCAGGACCAGGTGCACGTCCGTACCGCCGGACAGGACCGAGACACCGTGCGCGGTGACGTCGTCCTGGACCAGGCGCTCGGCGAGGATCCGGGCGCCGTCCAGCGTGCGCTGCTGGCGCTCCTTGAACTCCTCCGAGGCCGCGATCTTGAAGGAGACGGCCTTGGCCGCGATCACGTGCTCCAGCGGGCCGCCCTGGAAGCCGGGGAAGACCGAGGAGTTCATCTTCTTGGCGAACGCCTGCTTCGCCAGGATGACGCCGCCGCGCGGGCCGCCGAGCGTCTTGTGCGTGGTGGAGGTCACCACGTCCGCGTACTCGACCGGGTTCGGGTGCAGACCGGCCGCGACCAGACCCGCGAAGTGGGCCATGTCGACCCAGAGGAACGCCTCGACCTCGTCGGCGATCCGGCGGAACTCGGCGAAGTCCAGCTGACGCGGGTAGGCGGACCAGCCCGCGATGATCACCTTGGGGCGGTGCTCCTTGGCCAGCCGCTCGACCTCGGCCATGTCGACCAGGCCGGCGTCGTCCACGTGGTACGCGACCACGTTGAACTGCTTGCCCGAGAAGTTCAGGCGCATGCCGTGGGTCAGGTGACCGCCGTGGGCCAGGTCCAGACCGAGGATCGTGTCGCCGGGCTGGGCCATCGCGAAGAGCGCGGCCTGGTTCGCGGACGCGCCGGAGTGCGGCTGGACGTTCGCGTACTCGGCGCCGAACAGGTCCTTGATCCGGTCGATGGCGATCTGCTCGGCCACGTCGACGTGCTCACAGCCGCCGTAGTAGCGGCGGCCCGGGTAGCCCTCGGCGTACTTGTTGGTGAGGACCGAGCCCTGGGCCTCCATGACCGACAGCGGAGCGAAGTTCTCCGAGGCGATCATCTCGAGGGTGGACTGCTGGCGGTGGAGCTCGGCGTCGACCGTGGCGGCGACTTCCGGGTCCAGCTCGTGGAGAGGGGTGTTCAGCACAGACATGAATCGATCCCTAAGGGGTCTCAGTTCCCGGCGGAGAACTCGGCGTACGCGTCGGCGGTCAGCAGGTCGTCCGGCTCTCCGGTGACGCGCACCTTGAACAGCCAGCCACCCTCGAACGGAGCGGTGTTCACCAGCGACGGGTCGTCCACCACGTCCTGGTTGGCCGCCACGACCTCACCGGTGACCGGGGAGTACAGGTCGCTGACGGACTTGGTCGACTCCAGCTCGCCGCAGGTCTCGCCCGCGGTCACCGTGTCGCCGACCTCCGGGAGCTGGGCGTAGACGACGTCACCGAGCGCGTTGGCCGCGAACTCCGTGATGCCGACCGTCGCGACGCCGTCCTCGGCGGCCGACAGCCACTCGTGCTCCTTGGTGTAGCGCAGCTGCTGGGGGTTGCTCATGACCTGATTCTCCTGGATCGGACGAGTGCTGATGAACGTGGGTCTTGCGGGGTGAGACGCGGAGCGAGACGGATGCGTCACTTCTGGCGCTTGTAGAAGGGCAGCGCCACGACCTCGTACGGCTCGTGGGTGCCGCGGATGTCCACACCTACACCCTGCGTGCCGGGCTCGGCGTGCGCCGCGTCCACGTACGCCATGGCGATCGGCTTTCCGAGGGTGGGCGACGGGGCGCCGGAGGTGACCTCGCCGACGACCTCGCCGGCCGCGACGACGGAGAAGCCGGCGCGCGGGACGCGGCGGCCTTCGGCGATGAGGCCGACCAGCTTGCGCGGCGGGGCGGCCTTGGCCCGCTCGGCGGCCTTCTCGAGCGCCTCGCGGCCGACGAAGCGGCCCTCGTTGGTCGTCTTCTCGAACTTCACGACCCGGCCGAGGCCCGCGTCGAACGGGGTGAGCGAGGTCGTCAGCTCGTGTCCGTACAGCGGCATGCCCGCCTCCAGGCGGAGCGTGTCACGGCAGGAGAGGCCGCACGGGATCAGGCCGACCGGGGCTCCCGCCTCGGTCAGCGCCTTCCAGACGCCCTCGGCGTGCTCCGGTTTCAGGAACAGCTCGAAGCCGTCCTCGCCGGTGTAGCCGGTACGGGCGATCAGCGCGGGGACCCCGGCGACCGTGCCCGGGAGGCCGGCGTAGTACTTCAGGCCGTCCAGGTCGGCGTCGGTGAGCGACTTCAGGATGCCGGGGGACTCCGGGCCCTGGACGGCCAGCAGGGCGTACGCGTCCCGGTCGTCGCGCACCTCGGCGTCGAATCCGGCCGCGCGCTCGGTCAGCGCGTCGAGGACGATCTGCGCGTTGGACGCGTTGGCGACGACCATGTACTCCTGCTCCCGGAGCCGGTACACGATCAGGTCGTCGAGGATGCCGCCGTCCTCCTGGCAGATCATCGTGTAGCGGGCGCGGCCCACGCCGACCGTGGAGATGTTGCCGACCAGGGCGAAGTCGAGGAGTTCGACGGCCTGCGGACCGGTGACGGTGATCTCGCCCATGTGGGAGAGGTCGAAGAGGCCCGCCTTGGTGCGGACGGCGTTGTGCTCGTCACGTTCGCTGCCGTAGCGCAGCGGCATGTCCCAGCCGGCGAAGTCGGTCATGGTCGCGCCCAGGGAGCGATGCAGGGCCAGGAGGGGAGTGCGGCGCGCAGCGCCTTCGTCCGGGGCGGTGGCGGGCGACGGGTGGGGGGTTGGACGGGGTGCAGACGTGCTCATGGGTGTGGCTCCCGGGTCCCAGGGCAGAAAAATCATGACGGGCGAGGACATCCTCCCCATCTGTCATGGAACCTGAGAGGTTCACCGAGGGCATCTCGTCTCCGAGAGTTCGGCTTGCACCTTGGGTGGGAACGCCGGAGGCGTCCCGCTTTTCAGATCTGCCTCATCCACGCGGTACGGGGCCTGAGAGATTCAAGGGAGGGTCTTGCTCCTTCGGCGCCCGGGGCCCACCGTGGTGGTTCCGGGACTCTCCCGCGCGGATTCGAGCGGCCGGTATGCGGTTGTGTGCGCTTGGCGCGCACATCATTGCATGCGGGGTCCGATCGGCAAATCGCTTGTGCCTCATTACCCCTTCTTTACACTTTGTGGGGAAGGGTCTCCCGGACCCGACAGGGGGAGAGAAGATGACGTTCCAGCACAGCGGCGCCTACGCGACGGGCACGGGGATACCGGCCCCGCGTGCCCGCGCCAGGACGCGAAGGCGCCGCTTCGCCGCGCCCCTGCTACGGGACCTGCGCGAGCGCGGTGGCCGAAGTCCCCGGACCCTCGCCTTCGCCGCGGGGGACCTCGTGGTCGTCTCCGGGCTGCCCGGAAGCGGCAAGTCGACCCTGATGCGGCGTGCGGCCCAGGGTCTCGGCATCGACTCCCAGGACGCCCGCGAGCGCTGGGAGGCCCGGCTGCCCGGCTTCCTGCCGTACGCGGTCTACCGCCCGCTGGCCCGGATCGCCCACTACGCCGGGCTGTGGCAGGCGCTGCGCTCGGGGCGGAGTCTCGTCGTCCACGACTGCGGGACGCAGTCCTGGGTGCGGAACTGGCTGGCCCGCGAGGCCCGCCGGCGCGGCCGCGCCCTCCATCTGATCCTGCTCGACGTCACCCCCGACACCGCCCGCGAGGGACAGCGCGAGCGCGGCCGCGGCGTCTCCGGGTACGCCTTCGCCCGTCACCGCCGGGCCGTCGGCCGGATGATCGGCTCGGTCGAGTCGGGCCGCCTGCCCCGCGGCTGCGCCTCGGCGACCCTGCTCGACCGGGACGCCGCGGGCGCTCTGCGCTCGATCGCCTTCCGCGCCGCCCACTGAGTACTTTTGGCCACGACGGCATCAGAGCGGCGTTAGGGTTCTGCCCCGAGGGCGTCGTGACCAGGGCGACGCGAGAAGGGGAAACGGGAACCGTGGACGTTACGTGGCCGGGCAACGAGCTCGAAGAGGTCCTCGCGGCCTCGCTCGGCAACGCCTCCGCCGGAGGAAGGCTCGTGGAGGTGCTCGGCCGGAGCCCCGTCTGGGTGCCGCTGCCCAACGGCGGCAGCCCCGAGAGCCGGGACCTCGACCTGCCCACGCTGGAGATCGACGGACTCCCGTACGTCCCCGTCTTCAGCTCCGAGCAGCAGTTCCTCGCCTGTGTCGGCAGCCACATGTCCTTCACCGTCGCGCCCGCCCGAGAATTCGCCCGCGGTCTGCCCCCGCAGCTCGGCATCGCCGTGAACCCCGGGGGCACGGTCGGAGCCCCGCTGCCGCCGCCCGCCGTCGCCGAGCTCTGCCGCGTCGGCCGCACCCCGCTGGACGGCCCCGCCAGCGGCGGCAGGGTCAGGCTCTTCGAGCCCGACTGGCAGGACGACCCCGTCGACTTCCTCTCCGTCGCCGCCGCCGAGTTCGAGGCCACCGGCGTCGTGGTCTCCGCCCGCCGCGCCCTGGCCAGCGTCGAGGGCACCGAGCCGGCGCTCTTCGTCGGTGTCGAGCTCGCCGCCTGGGAGGGCGTCGACCGGAACGCCCCGCTCGACGCCCTCGGCCGCGCGCTCGGCCGGATCGAGGTCGCCTGGCCCGTCAATCTCATCCTGCTCGACGTCGCGCAGGACCCGGTCGGCGACTGGATGCTGGAGCGGGTGCGCCCCTTCTATCAGCGGGCCTCCCTGTAACTAAGCTGGTGCGGTGGACGGAAGAGGGGCGGGAACCAGGGTGAGCGCGTCAGGCACCGGTGCGGCCGGGAAGGTCGAGCACATGCTGCGCCAGGTGGCACCCGGGCGCTACGACGCGTACGAGGAGCTGCTGCACGCCCTCGCCGACGGCAGCGTCTGGATGCTGCTCTGGCAGGGCACGCCCGGCGCGCCCGAGGCCCAGTACGGGAACATGGAGGTCGACGGCTTCGGGTACGCCCCGTGCGTCACCTCCGCCCAGGAGCTCGCCGCCTCCGGCTGGAACCGCGCCCACGAGGTCGTCACCGGCCGGGAGATCGCCCGCGCGCTCTACCCGGACCGCTGGGGAATCTGGCTCAATCCGCATGACGCGGGCGGCGGCGTCGGCATCCCCTGGCCCGACCTCCGCCGGATCGCCACCGGTCTCGACCGGATGCCGGCCGGACCGCTGCGGCTCTCGGAACCCGCGCTGGAAATCCCCCAGTTCTACGCCCTTCTGACCCAGAACGCCCATCGCGCCCCGGCCGTCCGGGCGCTGCGCCGCGCCTGGGTGCAGCCGTCGGTGGGATCTCCGTACCTCGCCATCGGTCTCGACCTCTACGACACCTCCGCCGCCGCCGTCGAGTCGGTACGGGCGATGATGCGCCAGTCGATCTCCGCCGTACCCGACGGGCTGCCCGTCTCGACGGTCGCGATGTCCGACGCGTACGACCCCGTCGCGATGTGGCTGCGGGCCAACGCGCGGCCGTTCTACGACCGCGACGCGCACGCCGCCCCCGCGCCGCCCGCGCCTGGCTACGGCTATCCTCCCCCCGGCTTCGCCGGAGGGACCCCCACCGCACCCCGCACGTACTGATTCGTACCTTCCGTCACCCCAATTGGCTCCTGCATCACAGGAGTTGGGTCACATGTCCGTTCTGGCCGAATAGCGGGCGAGATGGTCCGCTGACGTGATTCCACCGTCCGGATAACGGAAGGCAACGAACCGCATCACGGTTGAGCAAACATTCACCGTGAGGTCTGGCGGGTGATCGCGAACCCATTGAAGACTCCCCGGAACACCGGGCGTTCGGCCTCCTGGCCGCTGTCCCGCAGTTGTTCCACCAAGCCGCTACCCGCGGCGGGCAAGGGCCGGCTACCGGCGGCCGAGAGGGGTCCTGACCACGATGACGGCACCACTGCACGAGACGGACGTGGTCGACGCGACCACCGCCGTCGACGCCGTGCCCGACGCGCCGCCGGGCAAGACGATCGAGGGACGTTCTCCCTGGCAGATCGCCTGGATGCGGCTGAAGCGGGACAAGGTCGCCCTCGCGGGCGGCGCGATCGTGCTGTTCCTGATCCTGGTCGCCGTCTGCGCACCGCTCATCGTGGGTCTCCTCGGCCACCCGCCGGACGAGTTCCACGAGGACCAGATCGACCCGCTCTTCGGCACCCCGATCGGCTCCTACGGCGGCATCTCCTCCGACTTCCTGCTCGGAGTCGAGCCGGTCAACGGCCGTGACGTCTTCAGCCGCATCGTCTACGGCGCCCGCATCTCCCTGCTCGTCGCCTTCCTCGCGGCGGTCTTCGCCGTCGTCCTCGGCACGATCCTCGGCATCGTCGCGGGCTACTTCGGCGGCTGGGTCGACGCGGCGCTCAGCCGCGTCATGGACGTCATGCTCGCCTTCCCGCAGCTGCTCTTCACCATCGCCCTGGTCTCCGTGCTCCCCAACGAGCTGCTCGGGATCGAGGGTTCGGGCGTGCGCATCGGCGCCCTGGTGGTCGTGATCGGCTTCTTCGGCTGGCCGTACGTCGGCCGCATCGTCCGCGGCCAGACCCTCTCGCTGCGCGAGCGCGAGTACGTGGAGGCCGCCCGCAGCCTGGGCGCCGGCCGGCTCTACATCCTGCGCCGGGAGCTGCTGCCGAACCTGATCGCCCCGATCACGGTCTACGCGACCCTCATGATCCCCACCAACATCCTCACCGAGGCCGCGCTCAGCTTCCTCGGCGCGGGTGTGAAGCCTCCCACCGCTTCCTGGGGGCAGATGCTGTCGAAGGCCGTCAACACCTACGAGGCGGATCCGCTGTTCATGATCTTCCCCGGCCTGGCGATCTTCATCACCGTCCTGGCGTTCAACCTCTTCGGCGACGGCGTGCGGGACGCGCTCGACCCGAAGGGCGCCCGCTGAGCATCCCGCTCGGCCCCGACGACCGCCCGCACGCCCGTACAGACCCCGCCCCTGCCGCTGTTGACAGGAGGCAGTCAAGACCGGCGGACCGTTTCGACGGCCGCCACTATTCCGGAGGTTGCGAGACCATGACTCTGAACAGCTCTTCGCGGCGCAGAATCGCCGCCGGTGCGCTGCTCGCCGCGGCCACGATGGTCGTCACCACCGCCTGTGGCGGCGGCAGCGGCGACGGTGGCGACAAGGGCAAGACCGGTGCGGCCGGCTTCAACGCCGCCGTGAACAAGGTCGCCAACCCCTCGGACAAGAAGGGCGGCGAGCTGAAGTTCATCGGCTCGCAGGAGGCCGACTCGTGGGACCCGCAGCGCGGCTACTACGGCTTCATGTGGGACTTCTCCCGCTACTACGCGCGTCAGCTGGTCACCTTCAAGGCCGAGCCGGGCGCCGCCTCCACCGAGCTGGTCCCCGACCTCGCCACCGACGCCGGCACGGTCTCGCCCGACGGCCTCACCTACACCTTCACGCTGAAGGACGGGGTGGCCTGGGAGGACGGCAAGCCGATCACCTCCAAGGACATCAAGTACGGCATCGAGCGCATCTGGGCCCAGGACGTCATCTCCGGCGGTCCGATCTACCTCCAGCAGGTCCTCGACCCCAAGGGCGAGTACAAGGGCCCCTACAAGGACACCTCCGCGGACAAGCTCGGCCTGAAGGCGATCGAGACCCCGGACGACAAGACCATCATCTTCAAGCTGCCGGTCGCCAACGGTGACTTCCTGCAGATGCTGGCCATGCCCGCCGCCTCCCCGGTCCGCCAGGACAAGGACACCAAGGCCAAGTACGGCCTGAAGCCGTTCTCCTCCGGCCCGTACAAGTGGCAGGAGTACACCCCCAACAAGTCGATGCTGCTCGTCCGCAACGACAAGTGGGACGCCAAGACGGACACCGTCCGCAAGGCCCTGCCGGACAAGATCAGCGTCACGTTCACCACCAACGCCGACGACATGGACAACCGCCTGATCGAGGGCGAGTACGACCTCGACCTCAACGCCACCGGCGTCGGCGCGGCGGCCCGTGCCAAGGTGCTCCAGCAGCACAAGGGCAACGCGGACAACCCGCAGACCGGCTTCATCCGCTACGCGGTCTTCCCGCAGACGGTCATCGACAACGTCGAGTGCCGCAAGGCGATCATCTACG
The DNA here is from genome assembly GCF_042668715.1 of Streptomyces sp. NPDC057271. NCBI lineage: Bacteria > Bacillati > Actinomycetota > Actinomycetes > Kitasatosporales > Streptomycetaceae > Streptomyces > Streptomyces sp. NPDC057271. Next base: position 25,028 of record NZ_JBHUYJ010000046.1, on the reverse strand, counting down.
CGGCCGACTCCAAGTCCCTCCAGACCGCCCGTGGTGGCCCGCAGGCCGGTGGCGACATCGCCTCCAACATGCTGCCCCCGGCGATCAAGGGTGCCGACCCGAAGGCCGACCCGTACGGCAAGCTGGCCGGCAAGGCGGACGTCGCGAAGGCCAAGGAGGCGCTGGCGAAGTGCGGTAAGCCGAACGGCTTCAAGACCACCATCGCGGTCCGCAACAACAAGCCGATCGAGATCGCCACCGCCGAGTCCCTGCAGCAGTCGCTGAAGGCCGTCGGCATCGACGCCCAGATCGACCAGTTCGACGGCGCCCAGACCTCCGGCATCATCGGTTCGCCGAAGGTGGTCAAGGAGAAGGGCTACGGCATCATCATCATGGGCTGGGGCGCCGACTTCCCCTCCGGCCAGGGCTTCCTGCAGCCGCTGGTCGACGGCCGCTTCATCCTGCAGAGCGGTAACAACAACTTCGCGGAGCTGAACGACCCGGCCGTCAACGGCCTGTTCGACCAGGCGCTGAAGGAGACCGACCCGGAGAAGGCCGGCGAGCTCTACAAGCAGATCAACACCAAGGTCTCCGAGGCCGCGATCTACCTGCCCTTCACCCACGAGAAGAACATCATCTGGCGCTCCTCGCGACTGACCAACGTCTACACGGCCGACGCCTACAACGGCCGCTACGACTACGCGTCGCTCGGCGTCATGAAGTAAGTCCAGAGTCAATCCACCCGCTCCAACGGCGCACCACCCGCCGCTAGGTCCGAAGGGCAGGTGATGGCCGCCCACGGTGGCCGGGGAACCAGCCGGGTCCCCGGTCACCAGACGGTCTACCGCATGCCTTCCCCCCCCTCACAACGACTGTTCGCCCTCGCCACTATTCTGATGGTCGTCCCC
>NZ_JBHUYJ010000046.1:0-24131 GCF_042668715.1 Streptomyces sp. NPDC057271 | reverse complement strand
GTTCGGAGAAGGGAGGTCCGGGGCCATTCGCCCCTCTAAAATACAACCCCCCCCCCCCTGGGTCCTGAGGGACGGTGGTTCCCCCCCCGGGGGGACGGGGGCCCCGGTTTTCCCCCCCCCCACCGGACGGCCGACCGCATGCTTGCATACCTCGTACGACGGCTGTTCGCCGTCGCCATGATGCTGATGGTCGTCACCCTGGTGACGCTCAGCATCTTCTTCCTCATCCCCAAGCTGACCGGCAGCGACCCTGCCGCGATGTTCGTCGGCAAGCAGGCGGATCCGGCTTCCATCGAGGGCGTCCGCCAGAAGCTGGGCCTGGACGAGCCGATCCTGGTGCAGTTCTGGCACTTCGTCTCCGGCATCTTCGTCGGCCGGGACTACACCGGCGGCGGCGACACCATCCACTGCGCCGCGCCCTGCTTCGGCTACTCGTTCCGTACCGAGCAGGACGTCTGGACGATGCTCGTGGACCGGATCCCGGTCACGGTCTCCATGGTCATCGGTGCGGCCGTGCTGTGGCTGATCATGGGTGTGGCCACCGGCGTGCTCTCCGCGCTCAAGCGCGGCACGGCCGTCGACCGCGCGGCCATGATCACCGCCCTGGCCGGTGTCTCGCTCCCCATCTACTTCACCGCCATGCTGGCGATGTTCCTCTTCCGCACCCAGCTCGGCTGGCTGGACGCGAAGTACGTGCCGATCAGCGAGTCCTTCGGAAGCTGGTTCGGCGGCCTGCTGCTGCCCTGGATCACCCTCGCCTTCCTCTACGCGGCGATGTACGCGCGGCTCACCCGCGCCACCATGCTGGAGGTCCTCGGCGAGGACTACATCCGTACGGCGCGGGCCAAGGGTCTCCAGGAGCGGGTCGTGCTCGGCAAGCACGCCATGCGCTCCACGATGACCCCCATCCTGACCATCTTCGGCATGGACCTCGGCGCCCTCATGGGCGGCGCGGTCCTGACCGAGACCGCGTTCAACCTGCCGGGCCTCGGCAACGCGGCCTTCAAGGCGGTCAGCGACCGCGACCTGCCGCTGATCCTGGCGGTCACGCTCATCACCGCGGCCGCCGTCGTCATCGCCAACCTCGTGGTGGACCTTCTGTACGCGGTGATCGACCCCCGAGTGAGGCTCGCATGACGGACAAGCTGACCAAGACCGGCGCGGCCCTGGGAGAACCGGTCGCGTCCGGGAACGCCCCGTCCGGCGCCTTCCTCGACGTCCGCGACCTGAAGATCCACTTCCCGACCGACGACGGCCTGGTCAAGTCCGTCGACGGACTCTCCTTCCAGTTGGAGAAGGGCAAGACCCTCGGCATCGTGGGCGAGTCCGGCTCCGGCAAGTCGGTGACCTCGCTCGGCATCATGGGTCTGCACACCGTCGGCCAGTACGGCCGCCAGAAGGCGCGGATCTCCGGCGAGATCTGGCTGGGCGGCCGTGAGCTGCTCTCGGCCGACCCGGAGGACGTGCGCAGGCTGCGCGGCCGCGACATGGCGATGATCTTCCAGGACCCGCTCTCCGCGATGCACCCGTACTACACGGTCGGCGCGCAGATCGTGGAGGCGTACCGGGTCCACCACCCGGTCGACAAGAAGACCGCCAAGAAGCGGGCCGTCGAACTCCTCGACCGGGTCGGCATCCCCGAGCCGGCCAAGCGCTTCTCGAACTACCCGCACGAGTTCTCCGGCGGTATGCGCCAGCGCGCCATGATCGCGATGGCGCTGGTCAACAACCCCGAACTGCTCATCGCGGACGAGCCGACCACCGCGCTCGACGTGACGGTCCAGGCGCAGATCCTCGACCTGATCCGGGACCTGCAGAAGGAGTTCGGCTCCGCGGTCGTCATCATCACGCACGACCTCGGCGTCGTCGCCGAGGTCGCCGACGACATCCTCGTGATGTACGGCGGCCGGTGCGTGGAGCGCGGACCCGCCGAGGCGGTCTTCTACGAGCCGCAGCACCCCTACACCTGGGGCCTGCTCGGCTCGATGCCGCGGATCGACCGCGACCAGACCGACCGGCTCATCCCGGTGAAGGGAAACCCGCCCAGCCTGATCAACGTGCCCAGCGGCTGTGCCTTCAACCCGCGATGCCCGTACGCGGATGTGCCCAAGGGCGGCATCACGCGCACCGAGCGCCCCGAGCTGCGGCTCGCGCCGACGGGCGGCGAGCACGCCGACCGTCACTACTCCGCCTGCCACATGTCGACGGAGGAGCGGACCCGGATCTGGACCGAAGAGATTGCGCCGAAGCTGTGAGCGACAACAAGAGCACTGAGCCCCTGCTCAAGGTCAGCGGCCTGGTGAAGCACTTCCCGATCAAGAAGGGGCTGCTGCAGCGCCAGGTCGGGGCGGTCAAGGCGGTCGACGGCATCGACTTCGAGGTGTACCCCGGGGAGACCCTCGGCGTCGTCGGCGAGTCGGGCTGCGGCAAGTCGACGATGGGCCGGCTGATCACGCGGCTGCTCGAACCGACCGGCGGTACGGTCGAGTTCGAGGGCGTGGACGTCTCGCACCTCGGTGTGGCCAAGATGCGCCCGCTGCGCCGCGACATCCAGATGATCTTCCAGGACCCGTACGGCTCGCTGAACCCGCGCCACACGGTCGGCACGATCATCTCGGCGCCGTTCAAGCTCCAGGGCGTGGAGCCCGAGGGCGGGGTCAAGAAGGAGGTCCAGCGCCTCCTCGGCCTGGTCGGCCTGAACCCGGAGCACTACAACCGCTACCCGCACGAGTTCTCGGGCGGTCAGCGCCAGCGCATCGGCATCGCGCGGGCGCTCGCCCTGAAGCCGAAGCTGGTCGTGGCGGACGAGCCGGTCTCGGCGCTGGACGTCTCGATCCAGGCGCAGGTGGTGAACCTCCTGGACGACCTCCAGGACGAGCTGGGCCTGACGTACGTGATCATCGCCCACGACCTGTCGGTGATCCGGCACGTCTCGGACCGGATCGCGGTCATGTACCTCGGCAAGATCGTGGAGCTCGCCGACCGGAAGTCCCTGTACGAGTCGCCGATGCACCCGTACACCCGCGCGCTGATGTCGGCGGTCCCGATCCCGGACCCCCGGCGCAAGGGCGCGAAGAGCGAGCGCATCCTGCTGAAGGGCGACGTCCCGTCCCCGATCGCCCCACCGCCGGGCTGCCGCTTCCACACGCGCTGCTGGAAGGCGACGGAGGTCTGCAGGACGGTGGAGCCCCCGCTGCTCGAACTCCGTCCGGGCCAGCGGGTCGCGTGCCACCACCCGGAGAACGCGGAGGGCGTGACGGTGCCGTCGGCGAGGGCGTCGGTGGAGGTGTCGATCACGAAGCCGGCGCCGGAGCCCGCCCCCGAGCCGGCCGCGGAGCCCGCCCCGGAGCCGGCCGCGGAGCGCGCCGAAGGCGACGACCCGAAGGCATAGCACGCGACGAGACCCCCGCTTCCGCACGGCAGCGGGGGTCTCGCGCCTGCCCGGGGGACCTTGCTCTGCCCACGTCCACGCGCAGGCTCAGGCGGCAGCCCGGCGGGGACCCGTCACAATGGGCGCCGTGTTCCACGATCTGTTCAGTCCCTCCGTACAACATGCCCTCGACCTGATCGGCATCTTCGTCTTCGCCATCTCCGGCGCCCTGCTGGCCGTCCGGAAGAACTTCGACGTCTTCGGCATCGCCGTCCTCGCCGAGGTCACCGCCCTCGGCGGCGGGCTCCTGCGCGACCTGATCATCGGCGCCGTACCCCCCGCCGCCTTCACCGACCTCGGCTACTTCCTGATGCCGCTCGTCGCCACGGCGTTCGTCTTCTTCCTGCACCCCGAGGTGGAACGCACCCAGACCGCCGTCAACATCTTCGACGCCGCCGGGCTCGGGCTCTTCTCGGTCACCGGCACCATCAAGGCGTACGAGTACGGTCTCGGCCTCACCTCCTCCGCAGCCCTCGGTCTCGCGACCGCCGTCGGCGGCGGTGTCCTGCGTGACGTGCTCGCGAACGAGGTCCCCTCCCTGCTCCGCTGGGACCGCGACCTGTACGCCGTGCCCGCGATGGTCGGCGCCACGACCGTCGTCGTCTGCATCCGTTTCGACGTGCTCAACGCGTTCACGAGCGGCGCCGCCGTCCTCCTGGCCTTCGCCCTGCGCCTGCTCGCCATGCGCTACCACTGGCGCGCGCCCCGCGCCTGGAACCGCCGTTCCTCCGCCCGCGAGGAGCCGGAAAAAGCTACCGCTCAGTAGTATCCTGTTGTACGGTCGGGACATGAGCACGAGCATCGAGACGACGACGAGCGGAGCGGTCAGCGAGTTCGACCGCGACACCACCGTCACCCTCCGCGCCCCCGGTGTCTACGACGCCGACCTCTCCGCAGGCTGGACGATCATCAACGCCGTCAACGGCGGCTACCTCCTCGCCCTGCTCGGCCGCGCCCTCGGCGACCACCTGCCGCACCCGGACCCGTTCACGATCTCGGCGCACTACCTCACGCCGTCCGTGCCCGGCCCCGCCGTGATCCGCACGGAGACCGTCCGCACCGGCCGCACGCTCTCCACCGGCCAGGCGTCCCTCCTCCAGTACGCCGAGGACGGCACCGAGATCGAGCGTATCCGCGTCCTCGCCTCGTACGGCGACCTCGACGCGCTCAGCGACGACGTCCGCACCTCCGCCACGCCCCCGGCCGTCGCCCCCCTCGACCAGTGCTTCGGCCCCTCCGACGGCCCGCGGCCGCCGATCCCCGGCTCCAGCGCCATCACCGACCGCCTCGACCTCAAGCTCGACCCGGCCACCGTCGGCTGGGCGCTCGGGGCGCCGTCGGGGAAGGGCGAGATGCGCGGCTGGTTCGCCCTCGCCGACGGTCGCGAGCCGGACGCGCTCTCCCTGCTCCTCACCGTCGACGCTCTGCCGCCGACCTCCTTCGAGCTCGGCCTCAAGGGGTGGACCCCGACCGTCGAACTCACCGCGCACGTGCGCTGCCGCCCGGCTTCCGGACCGCTGCGGGTCTCCATCACCACGCGGAACCTCGCCGGCGGCTTCCTCGAGGAGGACGCGGAGGTCTGGGACAGCGCGGACCGGCTCGTCGCCCAGTCCCGCCAGCTGGCCCGCGCGCCGCGCGAGCAGGGCGCCTGACCGCCGTGGGACGGTGAAGTCCGACCGGCTCCTCTCCGTCCTGCTCCTCCTCCCGCTCCTCCAGACGCGGGGCCGGGCTCCCGCCGCGGAACTCGCCCGGGGGCACCTCCCACGGCCTTGGGGGCAGCGGGGGAGCCTCGAAGTCCCCGTACGCACCGTCTGCCCGGACGTCGAGGCGCTCTCGGCGTCCGGGGTGCCGGTGTGTGCGAGTGCTCGCGCGCCCGAGGAGCCGCGAGGCCGCCCCGCCGCGCGGCGGCGGGGCGGCGTCGTCTCGGTTCCGGTCGGCCCACGCCACGGGGAAGCCGGGCGTGGGTCCGCGGCGTTGGAAGCCGCGGGGCCGTCCCGGCATCGTGGCGGGCCTCGCGAGTCCCGCCCCGCCCGGGGGCGTGACCGAGCGGGGACCGCGCACTCGTAGAATCGAGGCACCATGGCTTACCTCGACCACGCCGCGACCACGCCCATGCTCCCCGAGGCGATCGAGGCGATGAACGCCCAGCTCGCCGTCACGGGCAACGCCTCGTCCCTGCACGCGGCCGGGCGGCGAGCCCGGCGGGTCGTCGAGGAGGCGCGCGAGACCCTCGCCGCCGCCCTGGGCGCGCGGCCCAGCGAGGTCGTCTTCACCTCCGGCGGCACCGAGGCCGACAACCTCGCCGTCAAGGGCCTGTACTGGGCCCGCCGCGACGCCGACCCCGCCCGGACCCGCGTCCTCGCCAGCCCCGTCGAGCACCACGCCGTGCTCGACGCCGTGGACTGGCTCGCCACGCACGAGGGCGCCACCGTCGAGTACCTGCCCGTCGACCGGTACGGCCGCGTCCATCCCGACGCCCTGCGCGAGGCCGTCGCCCGTGAGCCCGAGACCGTCGCGCTCGCCACCGTCATGTGGGCGAACAACGAGATCGGCACGGTCATGCCGGTACACGAACTCGCCGACGTCGCCCGCGAGTTCGACGTCCCCCTGCACGCCGACGCCGTCCAGGCCTTCGGCCAGCTCCCGGTCGACTTCGGCCGCTCCGGCCTCGCCGCGCTGACCGTCTCCGGCCACAAGATCGGCGGCCCCTACGGCATCGGCGCGCTGCTCCTCGGCCGCGAGTACAGCCCCGTACCCGTCCTCCACGGCGGCGGCCAGGAGCGCCACGTCCGCTCCGGCACCCTGGACGCGCCCGCCATCGCCGCCTTCGCCGTCGCCGGGCAGCTCGCCGCCGAACGGCGCGAGGAGTTCGCCCGCGCGATCGGCGCCCTGCGCGACGACCTCGTCGCGGCCGTCCTCGCCGCCGTCCCCGACGCGATCCTCGGCGGCGACCCGGTCGACCGGCTCCCCGCCAACGCCCACTTCACCTTCCCCGGCTGCGAGGGCGACTCCCTCCTCCTGCTCCTCGACGCCCAGGGCATCGAGTGCTCCACCGGCTCCGCCTGCACCGCCGGCGTCGCCCAGCCGAGTCACGTCCTGCTCGCCACCGGCACCGACCCGGACCTCGCCCGCGGAACCCTGCGCTTCACCCTCGGCCACACCTCCACCAAGGAGGACGTCGCGGCGGTCGCCGCCGCCATCGGCCCCGCCGTCGAGCGCGCCCGCACCGCCGGCCTCACGTGACCCTCTTCGAAGCCTCCCGTACGAGTTTCATGTAGCGGTCCCAGTCCCAGTGCGGCCCTGGGTCCGTGTGGTCGGTCCCGGGTACCTCGACGTGCCCGATGACGTGCTCCCGGTCCACGGGTATGCCGTACCGGGCGCAGATCCCCGCCGTCAGCCGCGCCGAGGACGCGTACATCGCCGACGTGAAGCCCTGTGGACGGTCCACGTAGCCCTCGTGCTCGATCCCGACGCTCCGCTGGTTCATGTCCCGGTTCCCCGCGTGGAACGCCACGTCGAGCTCGCGGATCATCTGCGCCACATGACCGTCCTTCCGCACGACGTAGTGCGTGGCGGCTCCGTGCCCCGGGTTCTTGAAGACCTTCAGCGCCGTCGCGTAACTGCCCTGGACGACATGGATCACCACCCGGTCGATCGTGAAGTCGTCGGGGCGGTCCGCCCGCCGCCAGTTCGCCCGGGACGCCGCGGTCCAGTCCGCGCCCTTGTGATCGAGCTCGCCCTCCACCCGGTCCTTCTCCGTCCCCGGCAGCCGCCACCAGGCGCGCGCCAGCTCGTCGCGTGCCAGCGCCGCCGTACCGAGGACGGCCGCGCCGCCGCCGAGCAGGACGGCCCGCCGCCCCACCCCCCGCTTCTTCTCGCTCCCCATGTGCAGGACAACGCTTACTCACGCGACCGCGGTTCCCGGAGCCCCGTACCCTGGTAGGGCTATGACTCAGACTCCGCCGCAGCGCCCCCTCCGTGTCCTCGCCGCCATGTCCGGCGGCGTGGACTCCGCCGTCGCCGCCGCCCGGGCCGCCGAAGCCGGGCACGACGTCACCGGCGTCCACCTGGCGCTCTCCGCGAACCCGCAGTCCTTCCGTACCGGTGCGCGTGGCTGCTGCACCATCGAGGACTCCCGTGACGCCCGACGGGCGGCCGACGTCATCGGCATCCCCTTCTACGTCTGGGACCTCGCCGAGCGCTTCCGCGAGGACGTCGTCGACGACTTCGTCGCGGAGTACGAGGCGGGCCGCACCCCCAACCCGTGCCTGCGCTGCAACGAGAAGATCAAGTTCGCGGCGCTGCTCGACAAGGCGCTCGCGCTCGGCTTCGACGCGGTCTGCACCGGCCACTACGCCACGGTCGTGCTGAAGGAGGACGGCTCGCGCGAGCTGCACCGCGCCTCCGACATGGCCAAGGACCAGTCGTACGTCCTCGGTGTCCTGGACGAGAAGCAGCTCGCCCACGCGATGTTCCCGCTCGGCGACACCCTCACCACCAAGGACGAGATCCGCGCGGAGGCGGAGCGGCGGGGGCTCGCGGTGGCGAAGAAGCCCGACAGCCACGACATCTGCTTCATCGCCGACGGCGACACCCAGGGCTTCCTGGCCTCCCGGCTCGGCCGGGCGGAGGGCGACATCGTCGACGAGTCGGGGGAGAAGGTGGGCACCCACGAGGGTGCGTACGGCTTCACCATCGGCCAGCGCAAGGGCCTTCGGATCGGGCACCCGGCGCCGGACGGCAAGCCGCGCTACGTCCTGGACATCTCGCCCGTGAACAACACGGTCACGGTCGGTCCGGTCGAGGCGCTCGATGTCACGGGCCTCACGGCGATCAAGCCCCGCTGGTGCGGCACGGCTCCGGAGGGCTCCGGCCGCTACACCGCGCAGCTGCGCGCCCACGGCGGCGAGACGGCGGTGACCGCGGCGCTGGTGGACGGCGAGCTGACGGTCACCTTCGACGAGCCGGTCCGCGGCGTCGCCCCCGGCCAGGCGATCGTGCTGTACGACGGCACGCGCGTGGTGGGCTCGGCGACGATCGCGACGACGGTACGCCGCGGGGCGAAGGCGACGGTCTGACGCACGGGCGCGTGCGCGGCGCGCCAGGTCCACCGGGCGCGTGAGCTCCCCCCGTCACTCCTCCTCGAAGAAGTCCTCCAGGACCGGCGCCAGGACGTGCGGTGCCACCTGGTGCGTCTGGCCCGTCAGGGTGCGGTGGCGGCCACGGGGGAGGGCCTTCGCGATCGCCAGGGCCGCGCGGCGCGTCCGGGCCGGGCTCGAACCGCCGTCGACGACGAGCACGCGTGTGTGGACCCGCCCCAGCCGCGCCGCCGGCACGGTCCCGTCACCCAGAACCTCGTGGTCGTACACCAGGGTGTGCGCGACGGCCTCCACCCGCGGCCCTTCCCGCGCCGGACCCGCCCCCTCCCCGAGGAACATCTCGACCGCGGCGCCATGCTGCCCGCGGTCGAGGAGCCCGGCCAGCCGCCGCCGTTGCCAGGCGAAGGCGTCACGGGCCCCGGCCTCCGTCGAGAACGGCGGCTCGAAGACCGACAGCCGCTCGATCGGCACCCCGCCGCCCGCCGCCGCGAGGGCCAGCGCCCCGCCCGACGAGACGCCGTGCACGAACGCCCGGCCGCCCACCTCGTCGATCAGGGCGGCCAGATCGTCGATCTCCCGCCGCACCCCGTACGGCCCGGTGTCGCCGCTCCCGCCGCGCCCCCGCCGGTCGTACGTCACGACCGCGTAGTGCGGCGCCAGCAGATCGGCCAGCGGCTGTTCCGTCCCGGCCGTGGACAGGGCCCCGCCCACGAGGATCACCGGGACCCCCTCCCCGCGCCGCTCGTACGCGATCCGGGTCCCGTCCGCGGACCTGACCCGCCCCCGGACCCTGTGCGGAGTCCCGCTCATCTCGTCCATGGCAGTGCTGACCGCACTCACGCGCGGAACTCATCGGCGCGGGACGGGGATTCCCCGAAGAATCTCGAAAGCCGCGGTCAGGGGCACGGTGACACCACGCACATCTGCGTCCTCCCGAACGGCTCGGCCCGGCACGGGTCGACGTCCGGCCGGGCGCCGACCGGATGACCGTGGCCGAGGGCGGGGCGAGGGCCTCCTGCCGCTGCCGCTCGCGGACCCGGTGTTCCTCACCGGGGACGGCCCGTCCGCTCTCCCTCGCCTGGAGGCTGTGACATCGACGGCTGCCGCCGCGGGCATCGCCGCACGGTGATGGGACCATGGTCCCCATGGCTACTCATGTGATCACCGGGGCAGGTTCCGGCATCGGCGCGGCGGTCGCGCGCCGGCTCCACGCGCGCGGGGACGAACTCGTGCTCCACGCGCGCGACGCCGGCCGGGCCAAGGAGCTCGCGGCCGAGTTCCCCGGCGCCAGGACCCTCGTCGGGGATCTCGCCGACCCCGACCGGCTGTCCTGGGCCTTCTCGCACCAGAGCCTGCCCGAGCGGGTCGACACGCTCCTCCACATCGCGGGCGTGGTCGACCTCGGCCCGGTGGGCGATCTCACCCCCAAGACCTGGCGCCACCAGCTCAACGTCAACCTCGTCGCCCCCGCCGAGCTGACCCGGCACTTCCTGCCCCAGCTCCGCGTCTCCCAGGGCCACGTGGTCTTCGTCAACTCCGGTGCCGGGCTCAACGCCCACGCCGAGTGGAGCGCCTACGCCGCCTCCAAGCACGGTCTGAAGGCGCTCGCCGACTCGCTGCGCCACGAGGAGCACGGCAACGGCGTGCGGGTCACCTCGGTCTACCCGGGCCGCACCGCCAGCCCCATGCAGGCGAAGGTCCACGCCCAGGAGGGCAAGGAGTACGACCCCTCGAAGTGGATCGACCCCGAGTCGGTCGCCACCACGATCATCACGGCCGTCGACCTGCCGCGCGACGCGGAGATCAACGACCTGACGGTCCGTCCGGGACGGTAGGAGACAGGAACAGTGAGCGACACGAGCGAGCAGCAAGAGTTCACCTGGGGGCCCGCCACCGGTGTCGGCTCCCTGCCCGGCGGTGACGCCCGCGAGGCCGCCAGGACCGTCACCGGATCCTTCGAGGACTTCCCCTTCCTCGCCGAGCTGCCCGCCCGCGGCCCCGGAGCCGACATGATCGGGCGGACCATCGGGCTGCTCGTCGAGATGTACGCGCACGTGGAGCCGAGCGGCTGGCGGGTCAGCGACCGGCCGGGCCGCGACACGCGGCGCGCCCGCTCCTGGCTCGGGGAGGACCTCGACGCACTGGAGGAGTTCACCCAGGGCTACGAAGGCCCGCTCAAGGTCCAGGCCGTGGGCCCCTGGACGCTGGCCGCGGCGCTCGAACTGCGCGGCGGCGAGGCCGCCCTCGGCGACCCGGGTGCCTGCCGGGACCTCACGGGCTCCCTCGCCGAGGGCCTCCGCGCCCACCTCGCCGAACTCCGCAAGCGGATCCCCGACGCCAGGCTCGTCCTCCAGCTCGACGAGCCCTCCCTCACGGCCGTCCTGCGCGGCCAGGTCCGCACCGCGTCCGGCTACCGCACGTACCGCGCCGTCGACCGGCAGGTCGTCGAGAGCGCCCTGCGCGACGTGGTCGCGGTCCACGACGGCCCGGTCGTCGTCCACTCCTGCGCCCCCGAGGTGCCGTTCGGGCTGCTGCGGCGGACCGGCGTCGCCGGGGTCTCGTTCGACTTCGGTCTCCTCACCGAACGTGACGAGGAGCCGATCGGCGAGGCCGTCGAGGCCGGCACCAAGCTCTTCGTGGGCGTGGTGCCGTCCACCGACACGGCATTGTCCGACCCGGGCGGTAGCGTCATGGGTGTCAGGACACTGTGGCGCAGGCTGGGGCTGAATCCGGGGACTCTCGCCGAGTCCGTGGTGGTCACCCCGACGTGCGGTCTCGCGGGTGCTTCGCCCGCGTACGCCCGCGCGGCGCTCGCCCACTGCGTCCGGGCGGCGAGATCGCTCGCGGACAACCCTGAGTGACTTCGGTCAGAGGCAACGGGAGGACGAGTAACGGTGGCAGTCGAACAGGGGGCCCTGCCCGCCGAGGCACGGGAGAAGCACGCCGACCTGGCCGTGCAGGTCGAGGAGCACCGCTTCCGGTACTACGTGAAGGACCAGCCGGTCATCAGCGACGGCGAGTTCGACACGCTCCTGCGCTCCCTGGAGGCGCTGGAGGAGGAGTACCCCGAGCTGCGCACGCCGGACTCGCCGACCCAGAAGGTCGCGGGGCAGTACGAGACGGAGTTCACCTCCGTCGAGCACCGGGAGCGCATGCTCTCCCTGGACAACGCCTTCGACGACCTGGAGCTGGCCGCCTGGGCCGAGCGGACCGCCCGTGACGTCGGCACGCCCGACTACCACCTGCTGTGCGAGCTGAAGGTCGACGGCCTCGCGGTCAACCTGACGTACGAGCGCGGCCGGCTGACCCGGGCGGCCACCCGCGGCGACGGCCGGGCCGGAGAGGACATCACGCCCAACGTCCGTACGATCGCCGACATCCCGGACCGTCTCCACGGGGACCGCGTCCCGGAGCTCGTCGAGATCCGCGGCGAGGTCTACTTCCCGATGGAGGCCTTCGAGGGGCTGAACGCGCGTCTGGTGGCGGCCGGCGACAAGCCCTTCGCCAACCCCCGCAACGCGGCGGCCGGTTCGCTCCGGCAGAAGGACCCGAAGGTCACCGCGACCCGCCCGCTCCGCATGGTCGTCCACGGCATCGGCGCCCGTGAGGGCTTCGCCATCGACCGCCTCAGCCAGGCGTACGAGCTGCTGCGCGAGTGGGGCATGCCGACCGCCCGGCACAACCGGGTCGTCGCCTCGCTCGACGAGGTACGGGAGTTCATCGCGTACTTCGGCGAGAACCGTCACTCCGTGGAGCACGAGATCGACGGGGTCGTCGTCAAGCTGGACGAGATCCCGCTCCAGGGCCGGCTGGGCTCCACCGCGCGCGCCCCGCGCTGGGCCATCGCCTGGAAGTACGCGCCGGAGGAGGTCAACACCAGGCTGGTCGACATCAAGGTCGGTGTCGGCCGCACGGGCCGGGTCACTCCCTACGCCCAGGTGGAGCCGGTCACGGTCGCCGGTTCCGAGGTCGAGTTCGCCACGCTCCACAACCAGGAGGTGGTGAAGGCCAAGGGTGTGCTGATCGGTGACACGGTCGTGCTGCGCAAGGCCGGTGACGTCATCCCGGAGATCCTCGGCCCCGTCGCCGACCTGCGGGACGGCAGCGAGCGGGAGTTCGTGATGCCCGCCGAGTGCCCCGAGTGCGGGACGCCGCTGCGGGCCATGAAGGAGGGCGACATCGACCTGCGCTGTCCCAACGCGCGGACCTGCCCCGCCCAACTGCGTGAACGTCTCTTCTATCTGGCGGGCCGTGAGTGCCTGGACATCGAGAACTTCGGCTCGGTGGCCGCGGCCGCGCTGACCCGACCCCTGGAGCCGTCCGAGCCTCCGCTGGTCGACGAGGGCGATCTCTTCGACCTCACCATCGAGCAGCTCCTGCCGATCAAGGCGTACGTCCTCGACCCGGACAGCGGGCTGCCGAAGCGGGACCCGAAGACCGGTGAGGAGAAGGTCGTCACGGTCTTCGCCAACCAGAAGGGCGAGCCGAAGAAGAACGCGCTTGCCATGCTGGCGAACATCGAGGCGGCCAGGACCCGCCCGCTCGCCCGGTTCATCAACGGCCTCTCCATCCGGCACGTGGGCCCCGTCGCCGCCCAGGCGCTGGCCCGCGAGTTCCGCTCCCTCGATCGGATCGAGCAGGCGAGCGAGGAGGAGCTGGCGGCCGTCGACGGGGTCGGCGGGATCATCGCCGCGGCGGTGAAGGACTGGTTCTCCGAGGAGTGGCACCGCGAGATCGTGCGCAAGTGGCGTGCGGCGGGCGTGACGTTCGAGGACGAGGGCGCCGGCGAGGAGCAGGGGCCGCGCCCGCTGGAGGGGCTGACCGTCGTCGTCACCGGCACCCTGCAGAACTTCACCAGGGATGGCGCAAAAGAGTCGCTCCAGAGCCGTGGAGCGAAGGTGACCGGTTCCGTTTCGAAGAAGACCGACTTCGTGGTGGTGGGCGAGAACCCCGGATCCAAGTACGACAAGGCGATGCAGCTGAAGGTTCCGGTTCTCGACGAGGCCGGCTTCGCCGTGCTGCTCGAACAAGGTCCCGAGGCCGCTCGGGAGGCCGCGGTTCCCGCCGAGGGGTAGCCCGGAAGGGCCGGGGGAGCCCGCGGGCGAGCCGGGGCAACCCCCGTGCGAACATCACCCGTTCGGCGCATACCAGATCGTTACGGGTGGCCAGGTCGCATTCGGGCAAGAGATGGAGAGCGCTGCCCGTCGGAGCCCTCCGCGGCCTAGTGTTGAGACCGTGCGTCTGTCGCACACGGCCGCGTGAGGGCTCTGCCGGCCGTGGCGGCACGACAACGGCCCATCGCGTTGCGACGGCACCGCCGGCTGTGAGAGGGACGGAATGAAACCGACCGAGAGTGCCGCCGCCCCGGTCTCACGGCCGCGTGCACGCGCGGCCGCCTTCGTGGGCATCGCCTCCGGGCTTCCCGGAGCCGTGGTGGGGCTCGCCGCCGGCGCGCTCGTCACCGGGCTCTACCACGTGCTGAGCGCCGGCCACGGACTCTTCCCCGGCGGCGCCGAGGGCTGGTCCCTCGCCGTCCTGACCGGACTCATCGTCGGACACCTGGTGGCCCTCGGCCGCGATCGCTGGTGGGGCGGCACCGGCTCGGGCGCCGCCCTCACCCTCGCCGTCCTGCTCCTCTACGGCTGGGTGCCCGCCGGACTCGTCTCCATGGCCGTCGTCCTCCTCGTCGGCGCGGCCCGCCGGCACCGCTGGCGCCAGGGCCTGCTGCACGGCGCCGTGGACGTCCTCGGCGTCGGCGCCGCCGCCCTGGTCCTCGCCGGATTCGGAGACGTACCGACCGTCGAGCACCCCTGGCAGCCCCCCGAGTGGGGGATCGCCGACGTACCGGAAGTGGTGCTCGCCGCCGGCACCTACCTCATGGTGACCCGGCTCCTCCTGTGGTACGCCCTCTCGCCCCGCGGCGGCGGACTGCCGACGGTCGCCCGCACCGCCCTGCTCCGGCAGGGCCTCGTCGCCGTCGCCCTGCTCGGCATCGCCCCGCTGATCTGCGTCGTCGCCGTCGCCCAGCCGATCCTGCTGCCGCTCTTCGCGGTCCCGCTGATCGCCCTCGACTCCACGCTCTGGATCGCCCGCGCCCGCGCCGAGGAGCAGCTGCGCGACCCGCTCACCGGCCTGCCGAACCGGCAGTGGCTCCTGGAGCGGGCCTGGACCGCCCTGGAGGAGGCCGAGGGGGAGGGCGTCCGCTCCGCCCTCGTCCTGATCGACCTCGACCGTTTCCGCTCGGTCAACGACACCCTCGGCCATCTCGCCGGGGACCGGCTGCTGCTCCAGATCGCCGAGCGGCTCAAGCTCGCCCTGCCGCGCGGGGCGGAGGCCGCGCGGCTCGGCGGTGACGAGTTCGCCGTCCTGCTCCCCACCGCCGACTCCACCACCAGCGCCCAGCGGGTCGCCCGCCACCTGGTCGCCGAGCTCTCCTCGCCGCTCGACCTGGACGGCCTCACCCTCGTCCTGGAGGCCAGCGCCGGAGTCGCGGTCTTCCCCGACCACGCGCTCGACGCCGAGGGGCTGCTGCGCCGGGCCGACGTCGCCATGTACCAGGCCAAGCGGGACCGCACCGGCGTCGAGGTGTACGAGTCCAAGCGCGACTCCAACACCCCCGACCGGCTCGGACTCCTCGGCGACCTCCGGCGCGCCCTGGACGCCGGCGACGTCGAGCTCCACTACCAGCCCAAGGTCCGTTTCGACGGGCAGGTCGCCGGCCTGGAGGCCCTGGTGCGCTGGGTGCACCCGGAGCGCGGCCGGGTCCCTCCGGACGAGTTCATCGCCATCGCCGAGTCCTCCGGCCTGATGCCCCACCTGACCGAGTACGTCCTGGAGACCGCACTCGCGCAGGTCGCCCGGTGGCGTGCCCAGGGGTTGAACGTTCCTGTGGCCGTCAACGTCTCGCCCCGGGACGTCCACACCCCCGGCTTCGCCGGCGCGGTCGCCGCCCGGCTCGCCCGGCACGGCGTGCCGGCCGGGGCCCTGCAGCTGGAGATAACGGAGCACGTGCTCCTGGAGGACCCGCAGCGCGCCGCCGACACCATGGCCGGGCTGACCGGCCACGGAGTGAAGATGTCCCTGGACGACTTCGGCACCGGCTACTCCTCCCTCGTCCACCTACGGCGCCTCCCGGTGAGCGAGCTGAAGATCGACCGTTCCTTCGTCGCCCGGCTCGCCGTCGACGCCGAGGACGCCGAGATCGTGCGCTGCACCCTCGACCTCGCGCACTCCCTCGGCCTGCTCGTGGTCGCCGAGGGCGTGGAGGACGATGAGACCTGGGAACGCCTGCGGGACCTGGGCTGCGACGCCGTCCAGGGCTGGCTGGTGGCCGCCGCGATGCCGCCCGGCGAGACCACCGCCTGGCTGCTGGCCCGGGGCGAACGCGGCTGGCGCCGTCCCTCGGAAGAGGCCGCGATGCAGGCCGCCGAGGCGGCCGCGGCCGCGGACCTCGACCAGCCCTCCGGGCAGGTGGTGCAGTAGCCGCGCGGCAGGCGGCGGGCAAACCGTTTCACGGGCAGCGGTGCGGGCCCCATAGGATTGGGCCAACACCATCAGACTCACCCCGTGAGGATCGCATGCCTGGCATCACGCGCGAGGAGGTCGCCCACCTCGCACGGCTGGCGCGTCTGGAGCTGAAGGGCGAAGAGCTCGATCACTTCGCCGGTCAGCTCGACGACATCATCGGCGCGGTCGCCCGCGTCTCCGAGGTCGCCGACCAAGACGTACCGCCGACCTCCCACCCGCTGCCGCTGACGAACGTCATGCGCGCGGACGAGGTCCGTCCGTCGCTCACCCCCGAGCAGGCGCTCTCCGGCGCCCCGGCCCAGGAGCAGCAGCGTTTCAAGGTGCCGCAGATCCTGGGGGAGGACTAATCACATGACGGACAGCACCATCATCAAGCTCACGGCCGCCGAGATCGCCGGGAAGATCGCCTCCGGCGAGCTGACCGCGGTCCAGGTGACCGAGGCCCACCTCGCCAGGATCGAGGCCGTCGACGAGAAGGTCCACGCCTTCCTGCACGTCGACCGCGAGGGCGCTCTCGCCCAGGCCCGCGCCGTGGACGAGAAGCGCGCCAAGGGCGAGAAGCTCGGCCCGCTGGCCGGCGTCCCCCTGGCGCTCAAGGACATCTTCACCACCGTCGGCGTGCCGACGACCGTCGGTTCGAAGATCCTCGAAGGCTGGATCCCGCCGTACGACGCGACCCTGGTGAAGAACCTCAAGGCCGCCGACGTCGTCATCCTCGGCAAGACCAACATGGACGAGTTCGCCATGGGGTCCTCCACCGAGAACAGCGCCTACGGCCCCACCGGCAACCCCTGGGACCTGACCCGGATCCCCGGCGGCTCGGGCGGTGGCTCCTCCGCCGCGCTCGCCGCGTACGAGGCGCCCCTCGCCATCGGCACGGACACCGGCGGTTCGATCCGCCAGCCCGCCGCCGTCACCGGCACCGTCGGCGTCAAGCCGACCTACGGCGGGGTCTCCCGCTTCGGCATGGTGGCGTTCTCCTCCTCCCTCGACCAGGGCGGCCCCTGTGCCCGGACGGTCCTGGACGCGGCCCTGCTGCACGAGGCGATCGCCGGACACGACCCGCTGGACTCGACCTCCATCGACGCCCCGGTCCCGCCGGTCGTCGAGGCCGCCCGCAACGGCTCCGTCGCCGGTATGCGCGTCGGTGTCGTCAAGCAGTTCCGCGGCGAGGGCTACCAGGCCGGTGTCGTGCAGCGCTTCGACGAGTCCGTCGAGCTCCTCAAGGAGCTGGGCGCCGAGATCGTCGAGCTGGACTGCCCGACCTTCGACCTCGCCCTCTCGGCGTACTACCTGATCGCGCCGTCGGAGTGCTCCTCCAACCTGGCCCGCTTCGACGCCATGCGCTACGGCCTGCGGGTCGGCGACGACGGCACGAAGTCGGCCGAGGACGTCACCGCCCTCACCCGTGAGGCCGGCTTCGGCGACGAGGTCAAGCGCCGCATCATCCTCGGTACGTACGCGCTGAGCTCCGGCTACTACGACGCGTACTACGGCTCGGCGCAGAAGGTCCGCACGCTCATCACCCGCGAGTTCGAGCAGGCCTTCGAGCAGGTGGACGTGATCGTCTCCCCGACGACGCCGACCACCGCCTTCCCGATCGGCGAGCGCGCCGACGACCCGATGGCGATGTACCTCGCGGACCTGTGCACCATCCCGACCAACCTTGCGGGCAACGCCGCCATGTCGCTGCCCTGCGGCCTCGCGCCGGAGGACGGTCTGCCGGTCGGCCTGCAGATCATCGCCCCCGCCATGAAGGACGACCGGCTGTACAAGGTCGGCGCCGCCGTCGAGGCAGCCTTCGTGGAAAGGTGGGGTCACCCACTGCTTGAGGAGGCTCCGTCGTTGTGAGTGCCATGGCAAAGAAGGCCAAGAACTTCAAGAAGTCGAAGACCGGCGTCTATGTCTCGCTGGCGACCACCGCGTTCGGTGCCATCAGCGTCGCGAAGCAGGCCAGGATGGCCCGCAACGACAACGACATGCTGCGGCTGATCGACTCCGCCGTGTCCGCCGCCGCCATCGTTACCGGCCTGGCGATCCTCTACCGGGAGCTGAAGCGCCTGGGCGACGACGACGTCCTGCTGGGCTGAGAGGGAAAGTCTCACTGTGACCGTCACTGAACTGCTGTCGTACGACGCGGCGCTCGCTGCGTACGACCCCGTCATGGGCCTGGAGGTCCATGTCGAGCTCGGCACGAAGACCAAGATGTTCTGCGGCTGCTCGACCGAGCTGGGCGCCGAGCCCAACTCGCAGACCTGCCCCACCTGTCTCGGCCTGCCCGGCTCGCTCCCGGTCGTCAACGCGATCGGCGTCGAGTCGGCCGTCAAGATCGGTCTCGCGCTGAACTGCGAGATCGCCGAGTGGTGCCGCTTCGCCCGGAAGAACTACTTCTATCCGGACATGCCGAAGAACTTCCAGACCTCGCAGTACGACGAGCCGATCGCCTTCAACGGCTATCTGGACGTCCAGCTGGAGGACGGGGAGATCTTCCGCGTGGAGATCGAGCGCGCCCACATGGAGGAGGACACCGGCAAGTCGACGCACATCGGTGGCGCGACGGGCCGGATCCACGGCGCCTCGCACTCGCTGCTCGACTACAACCGCGCCGGAATCCCGCTCATCGAGATCGTCACCAAGCCGATCGAGGGCGCGGGCGAGCGGGCCCCCGAGGTCGCCAAGGCGTACGTCGCCGAGCTGCGCGAGCTGATCCGCGCACTGGGCGTCTCCGAGGCGCGCATGGACAAGGGCCAGATGCGCTGCGACGTGAACCTGTCGCTGCGCCCCCACGGCACCAAGACCTTCGGCACCCGCTCGGAGACGAAGAACGTCAACTCGCTCCGCTCCGTGGAGCGCGCGGCGCGCTTCGAGATCCAGCGCCACGCGGCCGTCCTCCAGTCGGGCGGCACGATCGTGCAGGAGACCCGTCACTTCCACGAGGACGACGGCTCCACCACCTCCGGCCGGATCAAGGACAACGCCGAGGACTACCGGTACTTCCCGGAGCCCGACCTCGTCCCCGTCGCGCCCGCGCGCGCGTGGGTCGAGGAGCTGCGTGCCGGACTGCCCGAGCTGCCGCGCGTGCGCCGCAACCGGCTCCGCGAGGAGTGGGGCGTCTCCGAGCACGACATGCAGTCGATCCTCAACGCGGGCGCGGTCGACCTGATCGTCGCGACGACGGACGCCGGCGCTCCGGCGGACCAGGCCCGCAAGTGGTGGATGGGCGAGCTGGCCCGCTCCGCCAACGAGTCGGGCACGGCCCTGGACGAGCTGCCGATCACCCCGGCGCAGGTCGCCCGGGTGACCGAGCTGGTGGCCTCCGGTGACCTCACCGACAAGCTGGCCCGTCAGGTCATCGAGGGCGTGCTGGCCGGCGAGGGCGGCCCGGACGAGGTCGTCGAGAAGCGCGGCCTGAAGGTCGTCTCCGACGAGGGCGCGCTCGGCACGGCGGTCGACGAGGCCATCGCGGCCAACGCCGGCATCGCCGACAAGATCCGCGGCGGCAAGGTCGCGGCGGTCGGCGCCCTGGTCGGCGCGGTCATGAAGGCCACCCGCGGCCAGGCGGACGCGGCGCGCGTGAAGGACCTGATCCTGGAGAAGCTGGGCGTCAGCGAGGGCTGACCTCCGGGTCCCAGGACGAGGGGCGGTACGGCCGACGGCCGTACCGCCCCTCGTGCGTGTCCGTGCAGGCGGCTCCGCGCACGCGGAGCGCGTCAGCGCACTCGGCTGGTGGGGGGAGACGGAGAAGCATCCCCGAATACGAAACACCGCCTCGCTGTGGGGGGGGGGGCACCAGAGGGCGTCGACCAACTAACCCCCCCCCTCCCCCCCCCCCCGCCTCCGGTGGTCCTGGCCTGTTGCAGGCTAGGCGGGGCTGTACCGTTCGATCATGTGCACGCGGTCGAAGCTCCAGTTGCCCGGCGCCGCTCCCCAGCTGCCGACGTGGGAGTTGAGGGTGCCGTCGGTCCTGGCGGTCCAGGTGAGCATGAGGGCGAGCCCTGCGAGAAGACCCTCACGCACGCCGGCGAGGACGCGGCACAGCAGCGGGACCGGCTGAACAAGAAGCTCGCGCACAAGCAGCGGGAGCGCCGCTTCTTCGAGATCTGGGTACTGGAAAAGTACGAGCCTGGCGAGTTCATGGACAGCTACCGCGACGCTATGAAGAAGAGCCGCATGGGTGCCGGCCGGGAGAAGGCGGCATGTCTCGCCAACAACTACAGCCAGGAGTACGGCATCGACTTCTTCGGCGTCGAGCTGACCAACGGCTGGGACGACAACTTCAAAGAGGTCCTGAAACGAATCGACGAGTCCTGGACCTGGCCGGATGAGGATCAGCCCAACCTCAAGGACAAGGACGTTCCGCTCAAGTTCAGCGACGAGGAGTTCGAGATTGCGTGGAAGCTCGCCGGCCGGGTGCCTTCGTGCGCAAGCACTTCGAGGCGATGGTGTTCGCCGCGCTCGCCGAGGAGCTGCGCACCGGTGATGTCGCGGTGGCTGGCTCCGAGGAGTAGGCCGACTGGAGCGAGCAGCTCCTGCCGTGGGAGGACGTCGAGGCGAAGCTGGGCGACTACCTGGTGGAGGTCGGCCTCGCCGAGCCCGGCGACGACGCGCCGTACGACGCGGTGGCGTTCCGCCGACAGCTGGAGTACAGGCTCACCGCGGCTGCCGCGAGTGCGGATGCCGGGATGCCGGAGCGCTCCCTGCTCGGGATCATCTCCCGCACGGCGTACTGGGTGGAGTGGTGGCGCCGCTTCGGCCCGGCCTCCGGCAACGAGCCGAAACTGAAGGACCCCTTCGGCCGGTACGTGATCACCACCTTCGTGAAGGGCACCAACATGGGCTCCTACGAGGCCGCCCGACACATCCCCGGCGTGAGCGGGCACGAGCTGTCGCTGGCCGCGAACCGGCACTTCTCCATCTCCACGCTGAACGAGGCGATCGCCGACCTGGTCAACGCGCCCGCCCGCCTGGACATCTCGCAGGCGTGGGGCGACGGCTCCGCGGTCGCCGCGGACGGCACCCACATGGACACCTACCTCAACAACCTGCTGTCCGAGACGTCCGTGCGGTACGGCAAGCCGGGCGGCATCGCCTACCACCACATTTCCGACACCTACATCGCGCTGTTCACCCACTTCATCCCGTGCGGGGTGTGGGAGGCCGTCTACATCATCGAGGGCCTGCTGAAGAACACGTCCGAGGTGAAGCCGACCACCGTGCACGCGGATACGCAGGGCCAGAGCTTCCCTGTCTTCGCGCTCGCGCACCTCCTGGGATTCGACCTGATGCCCAGGATCAGGAACTGGAAGGACCTGACCTTCTACCGGCCCACGAAGCGGACCGAGTACGTGCACATCGACGCCCTGTTCGGGGAGAGCAGCCGCAACATCATCGACTTCGACCTGATCGAGTCCCAGTTCCGGCACCTGATGCGGGTGGCTGTCTCCGTGCGCGAGGGCGCCATCTCCTCCACGCTGCTGCTGCGGCGCCTGCGGGCCGGCTCTCGCAAGAACGCCACCTACACCGCGTTCCGCGAGGTCGGCCGCGTCATCCGCACCGTCCAGCTGCTGCGCTACCTCTGGGACGCCCCGCTGCGCCGACGGGTGACCGCCGCGACGAACAAGGTCGAGGCGTTCAACGGTTTCTCCCAGTGGATCGGCTTCGGCAACGGCGGCGTCATCACCGACAACGACCCCGTCGAGCACGAGAAGACCGCGAAATTCAACGCGCTGCTCACGAACGCGGTGATCTTCCACAACGCACTGGACATCGCCGAGATCGTGCGCCGACTCCAGGAGGAGGGCCACGCCATCGACCCCGAGGACCTGGCCCACATCTCGCCGTACCTGACCGAACACATCCGCCGCTTCGGCGAGTACTCCACCCACGAGCTCGGCCTCGTGCCTGAGGCGTACGACCCGCACCTGGACGTCGATTTCAGCCCGCTGCGCGGCGACAGCCCGCCGGGGGTCGACCGCTACGGCCAAGCTGCGTGATCTCTCGCGCTACGGCTGGGCCCGCAGCCCAGTGATGTCGGGATCCGGCAAGCCGTTGGGATCCGTTTGATAAGAACCGGACAGTCGCCGTTTCAAGTATTCCGAGTAGGCGCTGACCTTGCCGGCCGTGTACCTGCCGCTTCCGATCGGTGGGTTCGGGCTGACGTTCAGGACACACCATTGCCTAGTCGTCCAATGCCGGACGAGGTGGACACCGGCGATGTCATACCCCAATGACGTCGCAGCCCGTACAGCGGTCTCCTGTGCCTCCGGATCCAGCCTCTGCGGGTCAACGAGAGCGGCGTCCTCCCAGCTCGTTTTCTCCAACAGATCGCCGCCATCGATGCTCCGATGCTGCAGAGCGAACGCGACGTGACCTCCCAGCACGAGCAGAAAATACGAACCATCAGGCGGGACGAGTTCCTGAGCGAGGAACCCCCGTACGTTGGCGGTATCTTGGAGTTCTTCGGTGAACGCTCCCTCGCTACTGACGAGGCGCGTCTGGCCGCGTCCACCCGTGACCGGTTTCATCACGAATGGCAGGTCAAGCCGCGCGGCCAGATCGTGATAGGCGCCCGGGAGCAATCGCGGCGGCAGATAGACCGTGGACGGTATGGAAAGCCCGCGGTTGGCCAGCCGTACGTACTTGAACAATTTGGTTGGCGCGCCGATGCCCGCGACGTTGACGGTACGAACTCCTTTAACGGCGAGGTAGTCCTCAAGCGCGTTCAACAGAGTCGCAGTGGGCCGGTGATAGGCGAAGACTTGCACGAGGCCGAAGTCGGCCAGATCCCGTCCGCTCACCGTCTCGCGGATACGGACTCCCTCGGAGTCGATGTAGATGGCGATTTCCTCGATACTGCGGAAAACGACCTCAACCCCGGCGGCGAGCAGCTCACTCGCAAAGTCGGCAAGGTCGCCGAGTCCTTCGCCATTGAGCACCAGCGCAGGTTTCGATGTCGTCCGGAACATCGACTACTGCCCGCCCTTCTGCACGAACCCCTTGACCTTCTTCTCGATGGCTTCGTCTACCTTGGCAGAGTCCACCTTGTCTTCTTTCCGGAATCCGAGTTCGGCAAGGGTCAGATCATCGAACTCGTCAAGAACCTCGTCGATCGCTTCGACACTGGCCGCAGCTTTCGATGACACTTCCTCGGCCGAAGCCGTAGAATCGCTCGCCTGCCCCTGGTCAGGTGTCATCTTGTCTTCCTGGCCGGTTTCCGGTCCGCTTTTCCGCTCCTGCTTACTGGGCATTCTTCTCTCCCTGTTCCTTGCTGTCACGGAAGATCGGGCTGCTTACTCCACCCGCGACAAACGTCGTGGGGTCGATCCCCTTCACGAGGAGGGCATCAACCTCGGCGAGCAGCTTCGAGGCCCTCCCGGACAAGGCCTCTAAACTGCTCCACGAGGGTGGGCTCCCAGCGTCGGCTGACGCGTCCTTCCCACGGCTGCCCTCATGGCGGCTGGGCCACCCTTGTCGCTGCACGGCTCGGTCTTCCGTTTCCCTGGAGTGGAGTCGGCCGTCGGTAGCATGCACAGCCGGTTTATCAGGTACTACGGGCCGCCACGAACGCCGGTTCAAACGTCCCTGACTCTTCGACCACAACAGGTGTCACTGGTTGATCGCCTGGAAGAGGGCGGAGGCGCCGTCTTCGGGCAGCGGGAGATAGCCGAGCACGCCGATGATCAGGAGCTTGGGGCCCGCGAAGAAGCGCATGCAGGTCTTCCGGCGTCCTTCGAGGGCTTCCCTGTGGCTGCCTGGTGGCACTTGGCCGCGAGCTCGGTGGCGGTGGTGAAGTAGACGCGGTGTTCGGCGTCGACCGCGGCCGGGCCGAGGGTGAGTGCCTGTCTGAGATCCCTGGCCGTACGTTCCGGTGATCGGCATGCTGGACGCTATGGCGCCTGGTGGGGTGGTTCGTAGGTATTGCCGGGAGTGTGGGGTACCGGGGGGGGGGGGGGAGGAGGGGAGGGGGCGGACAAGGTCGAAAGGTGCGTAGAGAGGGCCGCAGCACTGTGGCGATCCGACGAGCAGCAACGTCCGCACATACTGGGCGCGCAGGCCGTCACCGGCACGCCCGCCGT
>NZ_JBHUYJ010000045.1:0-60986 GCF_042668715.1 Streptomyces sp. NPDC057271 | reverse complement strand
ACGGCGCCTTCGAAGCCCTCAAGGACAAGGACCAGGCACAGGAAGCCGTCATCCGCCTCGAACACGGACAGCCGATCCGCTTCGGCACCGGCCAGAACAAGGGCGTCGTCCGCGACCCGGCGACCGGCGACCTGAAAGTCGTCACCGTGACCGCGGAGAACCAGCACACCGTCCTCGTCCACGACGCCCACACCGCCTCCCCCACCACCGCCTTCGCACTCTCCCGCCTCGCCGACCCCGACACCCTCCACCAGACCCCCATCGGCGTCTTCCGCTCCGTCCGACGCCCCGTCTACGACACGCTGATGGCCGACCAACTCGAAACCGCCATCGAACAACACGGCAAGGGCGACCTCGGCCAACTCCTCGCGGGCAACGACACCTGGACCGTCGCCGGCTGACGCGGGACGAGGCAAGGGTGAGGGGCGCGGCCGCGCGAGGGGCCACGCCCCTCACCCCTTCAGGCGCTTCTTCTCGTCTTCCGCGAACTTCTCGAACTGTCCGAGGTAGCGCGGGACGCCGTGCTCGATCCGGTACAGGAAGACCGCTTTGTTGTACCGGAACATCATCACGTTCTGTTCGTCGAAGCCGTACGTCTTGGCCACGCCCTGGTACGAGAACGCCCGCATCGCACCGCGCACGGCGACCCGCGTCATCGCCAGCCGCCGGCCCGACACCAGGTCCCTCATACGGTCGGCCAGGCACGTCACGGCGTCGTACGCCTCCACCGCGAACCGCTCGACCGGCGCCGTGCCCGACAGGCCCCAGCGCCCGCGGTAGGCGGCCGTGAACTCCTCGGCCGCGGGCACGAGCGCCG
Organism: Streptomyces sp. NPDC057271; assembly: GCF_042668715.1. Classification (NCBI taxonomy): domain Bacteria; kingdom Bacillati; phylum Actinomycetota; class Actinomycetes; order Kitasatosporales; family Streptomycetaceae; genus Streptomyces; species Streptomyces sp. NPDC057271. The sequence continues at coordinate 60,169 of NZ_JBHUYJ010000045.1, read as the reverse complement.
GATCGACATAGGTGGTGCCGAAGTACCAGCCCTCGGCCGCCGGGCCGGCGGTGGAGAGGAACTCCGGTGCCAGCGCGTACTCGACGCCCCCGCACAGACCTCCGTAGCCCTCCTGCCTCAGCGCCTTGGCGCACAGTCCGGCGCGGCGCGGGGAGACGCCCCCGTAGAGCACGGCGTCGGGGCGGGTGGCGACGACCTCGCGCGCCACGGAGCCGAAGTCATCTTCGTCCGACGCGATCTGATGCACGGTCACCGACTCTCCCGCCGCGCTCATGGTGGTCCGCACGGAGTTGGCCGTACGCCAGCCGTAGTCGCCCGCCGCCCTGTCCTGCACGACGGCGGTCCGCTTGGCGCCACGCACGAGGGCGATGCTGGTGAAGGGAAGTTGCAGCATGTCGTGATGGACGCGCAGCTCGCGGTAGACGGGGTTGACGGTCTGGAAGGGCAGGTCGCCCTGGTCGATGCCGACGGCGACGGTCGCCAGCACCAGCAGGTTCGCGTCGTAGGTGGGGGCGGCGGCGATCACGGTCTCGCGGGTGGTCGGGCCGATCACGGCCATGACGGCCGCGTCCTGCACGAACTCCCGTGCCAAGGCTCCCGCACGGGGTGGGTGGCCCTCGTCGTCCAGTACCTTCAGCGCCAGGTCGAAGGGCCGGTCGGGACGGGCGTTGAAGGTCTCGGCCGCCAGCCTGGCCCCGCGCTCCTGGGCGCGCCCGTCGGCGGCCCGGGGGCCGCTCAGATCGGTCTGGATCCCGATGCTGTACGTGGGCAGGGCCGCGGGCGGCCCACCGGCCGCCGGGTTCGCGGGTGTGCGGTTCACGAGCCAGGCCGTCAGCCCGCCGGCCCCGGCGACGGCGGCCGCGGACCCGAGCGCCAGGAAGCGGCGACGTGACGGGGGGCCGCCGTCCGGGGTTCCGGCGACGACGACGGTCGGCTCCGCCACGGGCAGGTCCAGGACCCGCCCGGAGCGTTCGGCGATCAGCGCGGGCAGCCCGGGCGGCAGCCAGTCGCCCGCAGACCCCTCGGCTCGCCCCAGCCGCGCCCGTACCTCATCCGCCGTCGGCCGTTCCGCCGGGTCCTTGGCGAGACACGCGGTCACCAGCGGCAGCAGCGCCTCCGGTACGCCGTCGAGGTCGGGCTCCTCGTGGACGGTGCGGTACACGACGGCGGCCACCCCGCCCGTACCGAAGGGGCGTCGCCCGGTCGTCGCGTACGCGAGGACGCACCCCAGCGAGAAGACGTCGCTCGGCGGGCCGACCTCGCCCGCACCGGCGGTGCGGGCCTGCTCGGGGGCGAGGAAACCGGGCGTGCCGATCATCGCGTCGGTGGCGGTGAGGGCGGTGGCCCCGGCCGACCTGGCGATGCCGAAGTCGATCAGGCGCGGCCCGTCGAGGGCGAGGAGGACGTTGCCCGGCTTGACGTCCCGGTGGACGAGTCCGGCCTCGTGCATGTCCGCCAGCGCGTCGGCGAGCCGGGCGCCCAGGGCCCGTACGCTCTGTTCGGGCAGGGCGCCGTGGAGGCCGACGGCCTCGGCAAGCGAGGGTCCGGGCACGAACTCGGTGGCGAGCCAGGGCTCGCGGGCCTCCGGGTCGGAGCCGAGGACGCGGACCACCCAGTGGCCGGTGATGCGCTCGGCGATCCGGGCCTCCCGCCGGAACCGCTCGCGGAAGCCGGGGTCGGAGGCGTGCTCGGCCAGGATCAGCTTGAGCGCGGCGAGCGCGCCGCCGGCGGACCGGGCGAGGTAGACCACGCCCATGCCGCCGGCGCCGAGCCGGCCCAGCAGACGGTATCCGGCGATCGTCGAGGGATCGGCGGGACGGAGCGGCCGCACGCTCAGACCTGTCGCTTCTCGGGCGGCACGGCGGGGGCGAACTCCAGTGGTTTGTAGCGACCGTTCTCAACCACGTACATGAAGGTGCCGACCCCCGCCAGCCGTCCGTTCTCGGGGTCGAAGACGTAGCCGCCCATGGCGCCGGTGTACTTGGCCTTGAGGAGTTGGGCCGCGAGTTTCGTGCGGTCGGGGCGCTTCCCTCCCTGCGCCGCCTTCTCCACCTCCTGGGCCAGGAGGTTGACCATGTCGAAGCATTCGCCCGCGTAGAAGGCGGGGGCCGCGCCGTACCGCTTGCGGTGCGCGACGACGAAGGCGGAGGCCTCCTTGCGGGTCGTGGGGTCGACGACCGGCGCGCCGATGATCCAGCCCTCGGCCGCCTCCCCCGCCTCGGTGAGGAACTGCGGCTTGAACACATGCTGTCCGGTGCTTCTCATACCGGTGAAGCCGAGTTCATCGAGCGCGCGGGCGGCGAGGACGGCGCTCGGAGCGAGGCCGCAGTGGACGTACGCGTCCATCCCCTCCGCCATCATGCTGCCGAGCACTCGCTTGTAGTCGGTGGTGGGCCCGGGGACGACACGGGGGACGGGGACGACCTTCGCGTGCCGGAAGCCGAAGTTGGCGCCGCCGATGTACTGCCAGGCGTAGGAGTCGTCGGTCCGTTCCTGGAGGATGCCCGGCCGGATGCTCCGGGTCTTCGTCAGGACGTAGTAGGCGAGGCACATGCCCGCGTTGATGTGCTGCGGGCACGCCTGCACCATCGAGAGCCCCTGGCCGCCGGCCCGGTTGGTCAGCAGGTTCAGCCCGGCGGAGACCGTGATCACGGGCAGGAGTGCCTCGTCGTACGCGGGGAGGGCGGCCAGGCCCGTGTAGTCGGAGGTGGGTCCGATCACGCCGAGGACGTCGGGGTCGCCGGTGAGGACGCGGGCCGCGGCCAGGGCCCTGTTGCTGTCCCCGCCGTCGTCGGAGACCTTGAGTTCGAGGGTGAACGGCTTGTTCTCACGGGCGTTGAACTGCTCGACCGCGAGTCGGGCGCCGCGCTCCTGCGCGCGGCCGATGTCCTTGGCGGGGCCGGTCAGGTCGGCCTGGACGCCGATGACCCAGCGGCGCTTCTTCGGCCCTGGGGCGGCCTTCCGGTCCTTGTCGTGGTTCCGCAGCGCGGCCCAGGCGGCGATGCCGCCTCCGGCGGCGAGGACGGCGCCGCCGGAGGCCAGGAGCAGGAACCTCCTTCTGCCGGAGCCCTGTTGTGCACCGTCGTCCGCCGTGCCGAGCTGGGTGGACTCGATCTCGGGCAGGGCGAGCATGGCGGCGGAACGTTCGGCGATGGTCCGTACGACGGGGGCGGGCAGCCAGTCGTTCCCGGCGCCGGGCGCGTCCTCCGTGAGGCGGTCGGCGATCTCCTCGGCGGTGGGCCGCCCGTCCGGGTCCTTGGCGAGGCAGGCGCGCAGGAGGTCCAGGAGCCCGTCCGGTACGCCGGCGAGGTCGGGCTCGTCGTGGACCGTGCGGTACAGCAGGGCGTCGATCGCCCCCGTGCCGAAGGGCGGGCGGCCGGTCGCCGCGTGGGCGAGGAGGCAGCCGAGCGCGAAGACGTCGCTGGGCGGGCCGATCTCGCCGGCGCGGGCCTCGGCCTGTTCGGGCGCGAGGAAGCCGGGGGTGCCGACGACCATGTCGGTGGAGGTGAGCGCGGTCTCCCCGGTCACCCGGGCGATGCCGAAGTCGATCAGGCGCGGCCCGTCGAGAGCGAGGAGGACGTTGCCGGGTTTGACGTCCCGGTGGACGAGTCCGGCCGCGTGCACCGCGGCCAGCGCGCGGGCGAGCGCGCCGCCGAGGATCCGTACGCTCCGCTCCGGCAGCGGGCCGTGCGCGGCGACGGCCTCGCCGAGGGAGGGGCCGGGGACGAAGGCGGTCGCCATCCACGGCTGGGGGGCGTCCGGGTCGGCGCCGGTGACGGGGACGGCCCAGGGGCTGGCGACCCGGCGGGCGGCCTCGACCTCGCGGCGGAACCGGGCGCGGAAGTCGGCCTGGTCGGCCTGGTCGCCGTGGGTGACCTTCACGGCGGCGAGTTCGCCGTTGTCCGTGCGGCCGAGGTAGACCACGCCCATGCCACCGGCGCCGAGCCGGCCGAGCAGCCGGTATCCGGCGATCGCCGACGGGTCGGAGGTCCGGAGCGGCTGAAGGACCGCGGGGCTCATGACTGCACCTCCAGATTGTCCTCGGCGCGCCCGACCATGGTCACCAGGGCCTGGACCTGCGCGCTGTCGACCTCCTTGGCGACATGGCCGGGAGCGCCCTTGACGACGGCCGCGACGGTGACCTGTCCCACGCGGGACTGGTGCCAGGAGTACGTCTGCTCGCCCTTGACCGCGTCGTTGACGTACGACCCCGCCTCTCTGAGCGTGTCCGCGGCGATGAAGTTGCCGCCGGCGCCGTAGAGGCTGCCGAGGGACAGCAGGCCGGTGATCCGCTCTCCGTCGCGCAGCCGCTGGTCGGGGCAGCGGAGCGCCTCCTCCAGGGTCTCGGCCATCTCCCAGTCGGCGTCCGTCTCGGTGCGGTGGACGGTGACGGTCGCGGAGACCCGGAGCGCCCCCCGGCCCGGCCGGGCGGGGATCTCACCGTAGGCGGTGACACTGTGGAGCACGGTCCGCGGGCGGGTCCCGGTCTCCCAGGTGCACTGTGCGGAGAGGACCGGCCAGTAGTCGTCGGCGCTCAGGTACGGGGTGCGCTTGACGAAGTCCGCCCCCCAGGACTCGGGGCCGGCGACGATCGCGAGGGCGAGCCGCTTGGCCTCGGCCTCGTTCTTCGGGGCCCGCTTCGGGTCGGCGGTGAAGCCGAGCTTCGAGGGCGCCGGCGCGGGCTGCGCGGTCGCCGCTCCGGACGCCGCCGCCGAGGGCGTACCCCCCTTGCCGTCGGTACGTCCGCCGTCGTCGCCCGCGTCGGAGCACCCCGTCAGGATCAGGCCGCACGCGAGAACTCCCCCGCAGGCGCGCAGCACTCTTCGGTACCCGTATGTCACGTATCCCCCACGCACGCTCACACTTGCCCCGAGTGGTGAGGAGATCGTACGACGCGTGGGCACCAACTCGCCGCGTTTACAACATCATTGGGGCGAACCTGTGGCCTTCCCGGGACGTGCCGCGTCATAGCGGGCACGGGCCTCCCGGACCGCCGGGACCCGGGCCTCGGTCCAGCGGGCCAGTTCCCAGACGCGGCCGGCGGCCTCCTCGCCGAGTCCGGTGAGGCTGTAGTCGACGCGTGGCGGGATGACCGGCTTGGCGTCGCGGTGCACGAAGCCGTCGCGCTCCAGGGTCTGGAGCGTCTGCGTCAGCATCTTCTCGCTGACCCCGCCGACCTGTCGGCGCAGCTCGCTGAAGCGGTAGGAGCGCTCCCGCAGGGCGATCAGGATCAGGACGCCCCACCGGCTGGTGACGTGCTCCAGGACGAGCCGCGCCGGGCACATCGCGCCGTCGGCACCGGCCGGCGGACTCTTCGGGTCACTTACTTCCATGCCAGTACCTTACTTCAAAGTGGGTACTTTCATATAGTTAGCGCCCCTCGTACGGTGAGTGCATCACCCACCGCACCCCACGGGAGCAGGAACCACCATGAGCATCGTCGTCACCGGAGCCACCGGACAGCTCGGCCGTCTCGTCATCGACGAGCTCCTCGCCCAGGCACCCGCCGAATCCGTCGTCGCCGTCGTCCGGGACGAGGCGAAGGCCGCCGACCTCGCCGAGCGAGGCATCGAGCTGCGGATCGCCGACTACGGCAGGCCGGAGACCCTCGCGGGCGCCTTCCGGCCCGGCGACCGCGTGCTGCTGATCTCCGGCAGCGAGGTCGGGCAGCGCGTGGCCCAGCACGCGGCCGTGATCGACGCGGCCAAGGCCGCCGGCGTCGCCCAGCTCGCGTACACCGGCATCCTCGGCGGGCCGGAGGCCGACTTCGACCTGGCCGCCGAGCACCGGGCGACGGAGACGCTGATCCTCGACTCGGGGCTGCCGTACACGTTCCTGCGCAACGGCTGGTACACCGAGAACTACACCGCGAACCTCGCCCCCGTCCTCGCCCACGGCGCCGTCGTCGCCAACGCCGGCGAGGGCCGCGTCGCCTCCGCCGCGCGCGCCGACTACGCCGCCGCGGCCGCCGCCGTCCTGACCGGCCCGGCCGAGGAGCACGTGAACAGGGCGTACGAGCTGAGCGGCGACACCGCCTGGTCGCTGGCCGAGTACGCGGCCGAGGTCGCCCGCCAGACCGGCCGGGAGATCGGGTACGACAACGTCCCGGCCGAGGCGCACGAGGCGATCCTGACCGCCGCCGGGGTCCCTGCGGCCTTCGCCGCGATCCTCGTGGACGTCGACAGGGCCATCGAGCGCGGGGCGCTCGCCCGGCGGACCGGCGACCTGTCCCGCCTCATCGGCCGCCCCACCACCCCGCTCGCCGAGACGGTCGCGAAGGCCCTCGCTTAGCGCCGCCGCGAAGGTCATGACCGTATCGCGGTACGGACATGACAGCCTGCCCTGTCCGGCGCTACCTTCATCAGGACGGCGTGGCGCAGGGCAGGAGGTTCGGTGAAGACGGACAACGAGGGACGAGCGGGTCTCCTCTACGGGATCGGTGCCTACGGGATGTGGGGTCTGGTCCCGCTCTTCTGGCCGCTCCTGAAGCCGGCCGGGGCGGTCGAGATCCTCGCCCACCGGATGGTGTGGTCCCTGGCCTTCGTCGTCGTCGCGCTCCTCGCGGTCCGCCGCTGGGGCTGGATACGCGAGCTGGTGCGCAGCCCGCGCAAGCTCGGCCTGATCACGCTGGCCGCGGCGGTGATCACCGTCAACTGGGGCGTCTACATCTGGGCGGTCAACGCCGGCCAGGTCGTCGAGGCGTCCCTCGGCTACTTCATCAACCCGCTCGTCACGATCGCGCTGGGCGTCCTGCTCCTGAAGGAGCGGCTGCGGCCCGCGCAGTGGGTGGCGGTCGGCGTGGCCGCCACGGCCGTGCTCGTCCTCTCCGTCGGGTACGGGCGTCCGCCGTGGATCTCGCTGATCCTGGCCTTCTCCTTCGGCGTCTACGGCCTGGTGAAGAAGAAGGTCAACATCGGCGGCCTCGAGTCCCTGGCGGCCGAGACCGCGATCCAGTTCCTGCCGGCCCTCGCCTACCTGCTGTGGCTCGGCTCGCGGGGTTCGGCCACCTTCGGCACCGAGGGCACCGGGCACGCGGCCCTGCTCGCCGCGACCGGCATCGTCACCGCCGTACCCCTGATCTGCTTCGGAGCGGCGGCGATCCGCGTACCGCTGTCGACCCTGGGGCTTCTCCAGTACCTGGCCCCGATGTTCCAGTTCGTGCTGGGGATCGCGTACTTCCACGAGGCGATGCCCCCGGAGCGCTGGGCGGGCTTCTCGCTGGTGTGGCTGGCGCTGACGATCCTGACCTGGGACGCGCTGCGGACGGCCCGGCGGAGCAGGGTGGCACTGGCGGTCGCCGAGCGCGCGGCGGCCGCGGCGGCGACGACCGGCACCGTGCGCCCCGACGCCGCGGCCGCCTCCGACCCCGGCCGGACCCCGGCCGTCTCCTGAGCACCCAGGCCGCCGTACCCCCGGGCCGCCGTACCCCTGAGGCCGCCGTGCCCCCGGGCCGCCGTACCCCTGAGGCCGTGGTGTCCCGGGGCGCCATGTCGCGGGACGCCGTGCCCCCGGGCCGTCGTACCCCTGAGGCCGCCGTGTCCCTGAGGCCGCCGTGCCCCCGGGCCGCCGTGCCCCTGAGGCCGTCGTGCGCGCGGCGGCTCAGGAAGCCAGCAGGTCGTGCTCCCGGATCAGCCAGCACACGGCCGTGAGGCGCAGGGTCGCGAAGTCGTGGCCGACCGGCTCGGTCCAGTCGGCCTCCGACAGCGAGTCCGTGAAGCCGAGGACGTACTCGGCGAGGTCCTCCCTGCGCACGACCCGCCGACGGGTGAGCGCGGTCTCGTGCGGGCGACGCGGGGCCGGGATCAGGGCGTCGCACACGGCCGCCGCGTGCTGGTCGACGGCGGCCACGAGCCCCGGCTCGAAGGCGAACTCCGAGAGCCGGGGCATGTACGTGGCGGCCACTCCGACCAGCGGACAGTCGGAATCGTTCATTCCTCCACACTAAGGGCGCCTCCCGGTCACCCCGCGGCGACCTTGGTCGCAGCCTCCGGGACCTCCCGGACCTCCGGGACCTCCGCGACCTCGTTCACGGCCCTGGCGCCCCGCAGCCCCGTCGCCGAGACCAGCGCCCCGAGCGCCACCATCGCCACCGGCACGGTCAGCGCGGCCCGGAAGCCGTCGAGCCCGCCGCCGACGATCCCGTACACCGCCGTCACCAGCGAGATGCCGACGGCCGAGCCGAACTGCGTCGCCGTGGTCAGGAGCCCGCTCGCCAGCCCCTGCTCCTCCTCGTCGATCCCCTCCGTCGCGGCGATCGTCAGCGGCCCGTACGCCAGCGAGAAGGCGAGCCCGGTCAGCAGCAGGGTCGGGAACATCGCCGCGTACGACCAGTCCGGCCCGACCGGCAGGAACAGCGCGTACGAGAGGACCGCGAGCACGAAACCGCCCAGGATCACCCGTCCGTTGCCGAACCGCGCCACGAGCCTGGGCGTGAGCGTCGGGGCGAGGACCGCGTCGACGCCCATGACCATCAGCGCGAGGGCCGTCTCCAGGGAGGACCAGCCGCGCAGCTCCTGGAGGTAGAGCGTGGCGACGAACTGGAAGCCGAAGAAGGAGCCGACGAAGAGCAGCGCCCCGAGGTCGGCCCGGACGGTCGACGCCTTGCGCAGCAGCCCGAGTCGGACGAGCGGGGAGGCGGCACGGCGCTCCACGGCGACGAACAGCCCGGCGAGGGCCACACCGGCGGCGGCCACCAGGGCGGTCAGCGGCCAGCCGTCGAAGCCGTGCTCCAGCCGTACGATCCCGTACGCGAGCAGCAGCATCGCCCCGGCCGCGGTCAGCGCGCCGGCGACGTCGAAGCCGCCGGCCGCGCGCTCCGGCCGCGCCTCGCCCGGGATCAGCCGCAGCGCGGCGAGCAGGATCGCCGCCGCCAGCAGGACGGGGGCGAAGAAGACCCAGCGCCAGCCGAGCTGGGTGAGCAGTCCGCCGATGACCAGGCCGAGGGAGAAGCCTCCGGCGGCCGTGCCGGCGAAGACCAGCAGCGCCTGGTTGCGCTGCGGACCCTCCTCGTACGACGTCGTGATGATCGACATCGCGGCGGGGGTCATGAACGCGGCGGCGACACCCGTCACGAAGCGGGCCGTGATCAGCATCCAGCCCTCGGTCGCGAAGCCGCCGAGGCCGGAGAAGAGCAGGAAGACGGTGAGCCAGCCGAGGAACATCCGGCGGCGGCCGAGGAGGTCGGCGGCGCGTCCGCCGAGGAGGGTGAAGCCGGCGTAGCCGAGGACGTACGCGGACATCACCCAGGCCGCACTGGCCGTGGACAGGTCCAGATCGGATCTGATGCTGGGCACCGCGACGGCGAGCATGGCGACGTCGATGCCTTCGAGGAAGATCGTTCCGCAGAGGACGAGGAGGAGGGCCCAGGCACGTGCGGGCAGGGATGTGGACACAGCTGTCTCCAGGGCGGGGAAGGGGAAGGGTGGTTACCGGCCATGGGGTCGGTTCTCTCTTGTAACCACCCCGATCCTGCGGCAGGATCCGATGCCATGGAAGAAGGCACTTCGAAGTCACCGAGTCACTGCGAAGTGACCTACGCGGACGGCTACTCCGGGGACGCGTCCCCCTTCCAGTGGGACACGCGGGAGGACTGCGAGGTACGGCAGATCCTCGACCGGGTCGCCGACAAGTGGTCCCTGCTCGTCATCGCCCTGCTCGACCGCCGCAAGCTGCGCTTCTCGGAGCTGCGGCGGGAGATCGACGGGATCAGCCAGCGCATGCTGACGGTGACCTTGCGCCAGTTGGAGCGGGACGGCCTCGTGAAGCGGACGGTCCACCCGGTGGTCCCGCCGCGCGTGGAGTACGAACTGACGCCGCTGGGCGGCACGTTGCACACGACGATCCGCTCGCTGGTCCTCTGGACGGAGCTGCACCAGAACGAGATCGCGGCCGCGCGGCAGGAGTACGACGCGAAGGAGGCGGCCGAGGCGCAGGCCGCCCTGGCCTGACCGGGCGCGTCATCCCTGCGCCGGATGTCGGGACACGGTCCGCCCGGGTCGTCATGACCGATACCGGGGGAACGATTCCCGCGCGCAGTGACGCCCCCGCAAAGGCGCCGGATCTACACCGGAACGGCATCGGAACGGCATCGGAACGGCTACGGAGCGACACCGGAACGGCCCCGGCGCGGCTACGGAGCGAGACCGGAAAGCCGACCGAACGAAGATGCGGTTTTCCGTACAACCGTTCACGCCGGCGGGGAGTCGTATCAGGCGGTGCGTACGGGTACGCGCACCCGCTCCTGTCGCCCGGGGGCCTCACGTGGTCGCAGCCGGCGACGTCGACCACATCGCGTGAGGCCTACCGTGCCGCGCCGTCGCGGACGCGCGCTGCGGAGTGCGGTCGCTGAGCGGCGCCCGCCCCTCCGTGCGCTCGGACACCTCGCGTGTCCGCTCCCTCATGAAGCAACCTTCGGAAGGTCACCTCACACGTGAAGCACCGCATTTCCGGTCGTCGGCTCGCCGCCGCGGTCCTCACCCTGTCCACGGTCACGGCCGTGACGGGGACCCTCGTCACCGTCCCGGCCGTAGCCGCCGTCCCCGCGGCGGCGGCCACGGCCGGTGCCGAGGCCGCCGACGTGGCGCCGCTGCCGGTCGACGCCGACATCGTCAGCGTCGGCGACACCGGCTACCTCACGTCCCGCGAGGACGCCGAGGGCAGGACCGCCCTGGAGTGGCGGAAGACCGACGGCTCGGTGGAGCCGGTCAGCGGCGCCACCGTCGGCCACGACACCACGTCCGACTTCGTCGTCACGAGCGAAGGCGGCAGCACGATCACCGTCCGGGACATGACGGCCCCCGCCGTCCCGCCCCTCACGGTCGACCTCGCCACCGAGTTCGCCGCCGGGGCCGAGCTGGTCGGCGTGGTCGGCAGGAACCTGTTCGTACAGGTCCCCAGGGCGGGGAACTTCCACGACCTGTGGCTGTACACCCCGGACGGCGAGCGGACCAGGAAGGTCCAGCTCTCCGGGTACGGCAACCACGTGAGCTTCAAGGTCGTCGCGTCCGCCGGGAACGAGGCGCTCGTCCTGGTCACCACCCGGTACGACTCGGGGGCGACGTTCCGCAACCAGGACTCGCTGGCGCGGGTCGACTTCGTCCACGGCACGCCTCTCAAGCACGAGAGGGACACCGGCAAGCTCGTGACGGACGCCTCCGGGGCCCTCACCCACGACTACACCGCCCGGGTCGAGGCCCGTACCGAGGGCAACAGGGTCATCGTCGACAGGGCCGGCAAGCTCCCCAAGGAGATCCGGCTCGACAGCTTCACCCAGAAGGCCGTGATCGTCGGCATCGTCGGTGACGTGCTGCTGTACGGCGTCCCGGGCGAGGCCGCCGGCCATTCGATCAACCCGCTGTACGCGGTGGACCTCTTCGCGTCCGACGCCCAGCCGTACGAGCTTCTGGAGCGCTTCTCCAGCGTCGCCCACGCCCCGGACGGCGCTGTGCACGTGCGGGGCGTCAAGGACGACGCCGACGGCCTGTACCGGCTGTTCGACGGCGTCCAGGGAAGCGTCCCCGTGGTGACCGAGATCGCGAGCACGGGCCGCGACTTCGCCGTCACCGTGGTCGACTCGAAGGTTCCCGCGACGGTGGACCTCCAGCAGCCGGGCACCTCCGTGCGGTTCGAGTGGACGATCTCGCGGTCCGCGTTCGCGATGGTGACGCTGACGCACGTGGCCACCGGCAAGAAGATCACCCTGCCCGGTCCGGACGACCGCTCCACGAATCCGGTCATGGAGTGGGACGGAAAGATCGCCGGCGCCGACGCCCCGAACGGCGCCTACACCTGGCACTTCGTCGCCATCCCGGGCGGCATCGGCAGCGCCGCGCGCGCCTCCGGCACGTTCCAGGTCACCCGGCAGGCCAACCCGCACGACTACAACGACAACGGCTCGACCGACCTGCTCGCGCGGGACTCCTCGGGCATGCTGTGGCGGGACGACCTGTTCGACGGGCCGGTGGACGGCCAGTACAAGTCGGCCGACCGGACGGCCATCGGCGGCGGATGGCAGACGTACAAGCACATCGAGGCGGCCGGGAACATCGTCGGCGCCCCGAACGGCGATCTCGTCGCCGTCGACAACGCCGGTTCGCTGTACTACTACCTCGGCAAGGGCGACGGGAGTTTCGAGAGGCGCGTCCGCGTGGGCGGCGGCTGGCAGATCTACCGGCAGATCACCGCGGGCTCCGACCTCGACGGCGACGGGCGGGCCGACCTCGTCGCGGCCGACACCTCGGGTGTCCTCTGGTTCTACAAGGGCACCGGCGACACCGCCCAGCCGTACGCCAAGCGCGTCCGTGTGGGCGGCGGCTGGCAGCAGTACAACCGGCTCACCGCCGTCGGGGACATCGCCGGCTCGGCCGCCGGTGACCTCGTCGCCCGCGGCACCGACGGCGTTCTCTGGCTCTACCAGGGCAACGGCCGCGGCAACTTCACCGCCCGCGTGAGGATCGGCGGCGGCTGGAACGCCTACACCCAGCTCGTCGGCGCCGGAGACGTCACCAACGACGGCCGCCCCGACCTGATCGCCTACGGGGCGGGCGGCACGTACCTCTACCGCTCCACCGGCTCGGTCACCGCACCCTTCGAGCGGCGCCTGACGACCGGTCTGTACGCGGGCGAGGGCACCACGTTCAACAGCGTGGTCTGACACACAGGTCCCAGGGGTACGCCTTCGCCCCCGCCCGGGACCCCGTCGGCGGCCGCCCCGGCCGACGTGATCCGGCCGTCGTCCGACATCCGGACGGCGGCCCGACGACGGCCCGACGACGGCCGACGGGCAGCCGAGAGGCGGCCCGCCGGCCGCCCTACGGCCGCCGGACTCAGGCGCGCCGTACCTCGAACTGGAAGCAGCCGTACTCGACGGCCCTGACGTGCACGAGTGCGACCCGGGGGTCGGCGAAGGCCTCCGCGAAGCCCTTGTCGAAGGCCGCGGTCGCCTCCGCCGGGATCTCCAGGAGCCGCCCGCCGACGATCCGCCCCTCGGCGTCGTAACGGCGCAGCGTACGCAGCGCGCCAGGCCGGTCGAAGGGGTACGACTCCGGGGCGGCGGGCGGCCCGGCGCACTGCTCGGCGTGGACGAAGACCGGCCCCTGCTCGTCGTACGCCCCGGGGGCTGCCCCGCTCGCGGCGGCCCAGCGGCGGAGCGGCGCGTACGAGACGAGGGCTATCCGCTCCCCCTCGCGAGCGGCGCGCAGGCAGCACCGCAAGGGGCTGCCTGCGGCCTCCGTGTCCGCCGTGAACGGTGCGCAGGGCCGCCCCGCGTCATCGGTGCGGCGCAGTTCGGCGAGGGCGGCGGGCGGGACAGGCAGTGCGGTGTAGGTGGTCATGCGCCCAGCCTCGCGCTCGGGCAAGGCCGGGCGCTGGCGGCATTCGGACGCCGTGCTCCCGCTATTCGCCGGAGGCGTACGCCACGAAACCGGCCCACGAGGCGGCACCGAAGGCGAGACGGGCACCTTCGGCGTCCTTGGAGTCACGGACGTGGACGGTGCCGGGGGTGGAGGCGACCTCGACGCAGTCCTCGCCGTTGCTGCTGCTGCTGTAGCTGCTCTTGAACCAGTCCAGCTCGGGGTTGCGGATCATGTCTCTCCCAGCAGTTGCTCGATGAAGTCCCGCGACTCCGCCGGAGTAAGGGCCTTGGACCGGATGATGCCATAGCGCAGGTCCAGGACTCGGAGTCGCTTGAGGTCAGAAACGGGACGACCGCCGAAGTCGCCATCCATCCGCCCCACCGCCGTCCCGTCCCCGAACTTGAGGACTTCGATCAGCCCTCCGGTACCCGGATGGTCTGCACGGTCGGTCGGCATCACCTGGATCTCGACGTTGGGCAACTCGCCCACCTCCAGCAGATGCTCAAGCTGACGACGCAACACCATTGTTCCTCCGATGGGCCGTCGCAGCGTCGCCTCTTCCTGGACGAAACTGAACTCAGGCCCGGGCGACTTCTCCAGGACCGAGCGGCGCGCCACCCGTGCCGCGACGAACCGCTCCAGCTCCTCGGGCCCGTACGCCGGTCGCCACGTCCGCAGCAGCGCCCGGGAGAACTCCTCCGTCTGCAACAGGCCGTGGACGTTGAAGGTGGAGTAGAGGCAGAACTCGACCGCCCGCCCCTCCAGCTTCGCCAGGTCCCTGACCTTCTTGGGGTACCTGACCTCCACCACGTCCCGCTTCATCGCGGAGACGAGCCCGTTCGCGCCCAGCGCCCCGTCCGCCTTGTCCAGGAACTCCGGGCGCGGGATGCGGTCGCCCCGCTCCACCTTCCGGATCATGTCCTCGCCGTAGCCGATCAGCTCCCCGAACTCGGCCACCCGCAGGCCCTTCGACTCCCTCCACAGCCTGATCTGGCGACCGACCGTGGCGACGACGGCCGCGCCCGACTCGTCGCCGGGGTCGATCTCCCAACCGGTGTCCTCGACGCCCGTGTTGTCCACTTCGTCCACGCTCAAGCGTGCCCACCTCCTTTGGCGGCGCCCTACCCGGGGCGTGGCCCGGGACAGTCGAGACAAGGCGGGACAGTCGCGAGACAGTAACCGTACGTAAGGGCTTGTTCGATGGGCAGCGTACGCACGCACCGCCACGCTGGGTGACATGAACGACGAACCCACCCGACTCTTGGCGTCCGTACGCCAATTCGGAATCCAACTCTCCGCAACCAGCCGTGGCGCCCGCCTCGCCCGGCTCCTCGCCGTCGAGCAGCTGCGTTCCTGGGGGCTGGACGCCCTGGTGGAGCCGACGGAGCAGATCGTGGCGGAGCTGGCGGCCAACGCCGTGACGCACGGTCGGGTTCCGGGGCGGGACTTCCGGCTCGGGCTCCTCGTCGTGGAGGGCGCCGTCCTGCGGATCGAGGTGACCGACACTCGGGGTGACCGTCTCCCGGCGCTGGGCCGTCCGAGCGGCACGGAGTCGGGACGCGGGCTGCTGATCGTGGAGGCGCTGTCACAGAGCTGGGGCGTCCGCACGGGGCCCGTACCCCGGAAGACGGTCTGGGCCGACGTCGCCCCGAGGTGACGCGTGGGGTGCCGGAGGAAGGACCGTACGCTCGCCCCATGAGCAGAGAGCCTCACGACGAGCCGGTCTTCATACGATCCCGCGGTCACTACTACTACAACCGACGGAACCCGGTCGGCCGGTTCCTCATCGTCGCGTCCCTGCTCGTCTCGGGATGGATCCTCTACGACTACTACGACAGCGTCTACTGGACCGAGGGCGAGCTGCGCGACGCCGTGCAGGCGGCGGCCGAGGATCTCCAGGCGGAGGAGAAGCGGGAGACCCTCCTCAGCTCCTTCGGATACGACAGCCTGATCCGTGACGCCGTCAACGCCGCGGACGGCGGGCCGGGGCACGGCGCCGACGTCCGGACGGTCGGCGAGGAGGGCGCCGGCGACGGACCGGGACCGGACCGGTTCGAGGTCTCGACGGACGACACCGAGACGGTCTACTGCATGTCCGTCTCGCCCCCGCGCCCGAAGTACACACTGGGCCTCGACTCCCCCGTCCGCACGATCCGCCTGTCGGTGACATTCGACGTCGGCCGGTGCTGACCGGAGTGGCTCGGTTCGGGGGCCTGCGCTTCCCCCGTCTCCCCAACGATGGTTGCAACAGCGACGGTTAAAGTAGAGGATCGAGTGCGATTGTCTGACTGGCTCGAACGGGCGGCACGGGGGTAGGAATCCGATGGCATGGGACGAGTGGGAGCAGCTCAAGACACAGGCCGCCGAGAAGAACTCGACGGCGATGCAGCTGAACCGGGTCCCGGACGAGGGCCCCGGCGCCGCGCCCCCCGGGGGCGACCTGAAGGTGAGCCAGCAGGACCTCGCCGCCGTCGGTGACGCCGCGTTCAAGCTCTTCGACAACCTCGGCAAGTACGGCCGCGACGCCTGGTCCATCAGCCAGACGGCCGCCAAGGACCTGTCCACCCAGGGCTTCGCACTGGGCGGTGCGCTCGACCATGTGCAGGAGCGCTGGGAGAAGCAGCTCAAGACTTTGCTGGACGCCTGCGCGCACATCTCCAACCACATGGACTTCACCCAGGGCGCGCACGCGGGTGACGAGTACTACATCTACGGCGTCGTGAGCAGCATCGCGACCCTGGACGACGGCTTCACCGAGAGGACGCAGCGCTGATGGACCTCGAAACGCTGCGGCAGGGCAGCTTCGGTCAGCTCAGCCAGGCCATCACCGCCTGGAAGGGAGTGGCGGACAAGCTCAAGACGCTGGAGACCGACGCCCGGGACGATCTGAAGGCGAAGGCGGACAAGGCCGACTGGGCCGGTGTGAACGCCACGGTCTCCCGCGGGTTCATCACCAAGACGGCCGGCGAGTTCACGGACGCCCACACCCAGGCGACGACGATCCACGACATCCTCAAGGACACCCACGACGAGCTGGTCAGCTACAAGCAGCAGCTTGAGCAGGCCCTGGAGCGGGGCCGTAAGAAGAACCTCACGGTGACCCCCATCGCCGGCGGCGGCTTCACCGTGACCATGCTCATCCACCCGGACCGCGCCGCCAAGGGCCACGACGTCCCGGACCACTCCCCGCAGGACGCCGAGCACCTGCGGGACGACGTCCAGCGGATCCTGAACCGGGCGACGGAGAGCGACACGACGGCCGCGACCGTCCTGCGCGCCATCGTCGACCAGGCCGAGGTCGGATTCTCGGGTGCGAAGTACGGCGATCGGGACTCCGCGATCGAGGCCGTGCGCAACGCGGAGGAAGCGGCCAAGCTGATCAAGGAGAAGGGCGACGAGATGTCGCCCGCGGAACTCCAGCGGCTGAACGGGCTGCTCTCCTCGAACAAGAACGACCCGCTGTTCCAGGAGAAGTTCGCCACGCAGGTGGGCCCGAAGGGGATGCTGGAGTTCTGGGCGGACCTGTCGAGCCCGGACAACCCGAACGAGCTGACCCGGACGCTGACCAGGACCGAGCTCAACCAGCTGGGTGAACTCCAGAAGAACCTCGGTGTCGTCCTGGCCGGCGCCACCCAGTCGGACAGCCCGGCCATGCGGCAGTGGGAGAACGACATGGTGCGGCTCTCCGGCGAGCGCTACAAGATCCGCACCGGCGAGGTGTACGGATACCAGGTCATGAGCAACCTCATGCGCACGGGCGACTACGACGACCAGTTCCTCAACAAGTACGGGAACCAGCTGGTCGCCACCGAGGAGAAGATGCGGGTCCCGGGCAACTACTGGCAGGGCATGGGCCAGATGATGCCGAAGATGAACTTCATCGGTGACGACGAGTTCGGCCGCGACCCGATGACCGGCTTCATGACGGCTCTCTCCAACAGCCCGGACGCGGCGACGGAGTTCTTCAACACGAAGGAGCCGCAGGACAACGCGCAGTGGGTCCTGAAGGACCGCCCCTCGTTCGACGACTCCCCACTGAAGGACGGCCCGAACGAGGCCCTCGAAGCGACGGGTGCCGCGATGTTCACCGCCGTTTCGGGTATCACCGATCCCGAAGCCGAGGGCGTCACGTTCGTCGAGCACACGGAGGAACACCGAGAGGCACTCAAGCGGTCGATGAAGTTCCTTTCCGAGACGGGCGACGACTTCCCGCCGGAGTTGAGGAAGGACATGGCGTGGGCTCTCGGAAACCACGGGGAGACGGTCCACAAGGTCATGAGCGACCCGCTCGGTTCCAACGAACTGGATGACGAGCAGCTCCTGGAGGTGACCAAGCAGATCTCCAGGAACAAGGACTCCTACGCCCTTCTGAACGAGCAGATGAACTACGCAATCATCGCCGACATCAACACCGAGACGAAGCACCCCGAGGACAGTCTCCTCAATGCGGGAAGCACCGTGGGCTTCCTGGAGCAGGCAAGGCAGTTGACCATCAACGCGGACGAATCCAAGGACTTGCGCGACGCCTCATGGAAGCAGAGGTGGAGCTACCACGTAGTCGGCGGCATCGCCAACCAGTTCGGGGGAGACTGGGCGCAGCGCGGTGTGGATGTCGTCACGGCCGCATGGGCGGAGGAGGAAGGCAACCGGATCGGGGAAGAGGCCAAGGAAGAGCGCAAGGTGAACAGTGAGGCTCGAAACCTGCAACTGAGTGCCCTGGCCGACCGTTGGCAGCAGGTGAACGGCGAATGGGCCGAGGGGCGAGAAGGCTTCTCCGACCGAGGCGTGGACCGGCAGATCCGTCACTCGGCCGATCATGGCAACGACAAGGTCGACCGAGTTGGCGGAGAGAGCTAGTGACGAACCATCTCAGCCGAGTATCAGGGCTCGCACTCGCGGGAGCCCTCGCGATCACGGCCACGGCGTGCACCGAGCAAGAGCGGGAGTACGCCGTACCCGACAGTCTCTGCGGTGTGCCAGTGACGAAGGATGCTCTGGCACCGCTGCTTCCGAGCGGTAAGGAACTGAGGGAGCAGAAGGATCCGCCCAAGGCCACGAGAGACGGCTGCAAGCTCTTCGTGGACGACCAACTCGTTCTCTTCGTCAGGATCTGGCAGGTGAACGAGTACCCCGACCCGATGGGTCCCAAGGAGCACGTGCCACCGGTCAACCGCAAGGAGATCGAGGGGCTCCCCTCCGGCCAGCGAGGAGCGCTGGGCGACGAGCGCGCGATGATCTCCGCCACGTGCGCCGCGCCGGACAGGAACATCGTGCTGGAAGTGAGCGTCAGTGAAAGCTTCACCAAGGACGTGGAGAAGCGACGCGAGGACATCGAGCGGTTCACCAAGAGCTTCACGAATGACATCAAAAAGAAGCTGAAGTGTACGGAGTGACTCACTACAGCGGTAGGCAGAGACACGACGACGGCATGAGGACCGAAGGCGCTACGGGGGATCGGTGACGAGACCGAGCATGCGGCACGTCGCCGCTGCGACACTGACCTGCTGTCTCGCGCTGTCGCTCACCGCGTGCGGCGGCGGACGCGGGTACGCGGTTCCGAAAGAGGCGTGCGGGGTGCCCCTGAACGAGAAGGCGCTCGAACCGTTTCTCGTCGAGGGCGAGAAGCTGGAGGTCAAGGGTGATTCCGTGATCGAGACGGGCACGAAGACCTACGGTTCGTGCGACATCGGGGTGGACGACTGGCTCGTGGTCCGCCTGCAGGTCGACAAGGTCGACAAGATCTACGACCCCATGGCCCCTCTGGACGAGTTCCGGTTCAAGAACCGGGCGAAGATGGAGAACCTGCCGTTCTCCGGCCTGGGCGCGGTGGGCGACTTCAACTCCATGGTCAGTACGGCCTGCTCGGGTCCCGCAGCGGATTACCTCGTCGCGCATGTCAGCGTCAGCCTCAAGTCCGAAGGCGACGCCGCCGAACGCCGCAAGGACATCGCGGCCTTCACTCTCGACTTCGTACCGAAGGTGAAGAAGGCCCTCGGCTGCACGGCCTGACACCCGCCCGCGGGGACGGGGAGGGCAGCGCGTGCGGTCAGGCGGGCGCCGCCATGTGGCGTTCATATTCGGGGGATTCCCATCCGATACGTAGACCGGCAGATCCGCCACTCGGCCGATCACGGCAACGACAAGGTCGACCGAGTTGGCGGAGAGAGCTAGTGACGAATCATCTCAGCCGAGTATCAGGGCTCGCACTCGCGGGAGCTCTCGCGATCACGGCGACGGCGTGCACGGGTCAGGATCGGGAGTACGCAGTCCCCGAAGCCCTCTGCGACGTCCCTGTGACAAAGGAGGCGTTGGCGCCCCTGCTCCCGCCCGGGGACACCCTGGAAGAGGACAAGGGGCCGGTGGAGGCGAAGACCATCAGCTGCAAGCTCTTCGCCGACAAGCGCTTCGTCCTCTTCGCCACCATATGGCAGCTGAGCGAATACCCCGATCCGATGGACCCAGAACAGAGCTTCTCCTTCACCAACCGCAAGGAGATCAAGGGTCTTCCCGTCGACCAGAAGGGAGCCCTCGGCGACAGAGCCGCGATGATCATCGGCAAGTGTGCCGCGCCGGACAAGAACGTCCTGGTGGAGGTAAGCGTCAACGCGAGTTTCGCCAAGGACGTGGAGCAGCGACGCAAGAACGTTGAGCGGTTCACGAAGAGCTTCATGGGTGACATCAAGAAGGACCTGGGCTGTACGGCGTGACTCGCTACAGAAGTAGGGAGAGCCACGAACGACGACATGAGGACCGAAGGCGCTACGGGGGATCAGTGACGAGACCGAGCATGCGGCACGTCGCCGCCACGACACTGACCTGCTGTCTCGCGCTGGCTCTCACCGCGTGCGGCGGCGGGCGCGAGTACACCGTGCCGGAGGCGGCGTGCGGGGTGCCTCTCGGCGAGAAGGCGCTCGAACCGTTCCTCGTCGACGGCGAGAAGATCGAGGTCGTGGGCGATTCGCTGGTCGAGTCCGGCACCGGCACCCAGGGGACGTGCGAGCTCCGGGTGGACGGCAAGGAGATGGTCCACCTCAGGGTCCACAAGGTCGACAAGATCTACGACCCGATGGCGGACCTGGACGCCTTCCGATTCACCAACCGGGCGAAGATGGAAGCCCTGCCGTTCTCCGGGCTCGGGGCGCTCGGCGACCGCAACTCCATGGTCAGCACCGAGTGCGCGAGTCCGAAGGCGGACTACCTCGTCCTGCACACCGTGGTCCGCAGCCCTGCCGAGGACGACGTCGCCGAACGCCGCAAGGACATCGCGGCCTTCACTCTCGACTTCGTACCGAAGGTGAAGAAGGCCCTCGGCTGCACGGCCTGAACGTCCGCGCGCGGTGGGTCCGGGGTTGCCGCCGGGGCACCGCGCACGGCTCAGGCCGACGGCCCCCACACCACGCCGGACGGCAGCCCCCGGCCTCCGGGCCTGCCTCGACCCCGGCCTCCGGCTCCCGTTCGGCTACGGCTCGATCGTGCCGTGGAGGCGACACCGGGCCGACCAGGGGCGGAGCGCCTCGTCCGGTGAGCGAACACGCCTGACCGGTTTTCGCTCTTGACGCACAGTCGAATTCTCGCCGAACATTCAGCCCACGAACCACCCGTACAGCTCCAGCGCCTCGCGGCACCCACGCCACGGGGCGTCTCGCACGTTTCCGTCCCATCCCCGTTCGGAATCCGGAGCCCCCACATGAACCTCTCCGTACCCAGACGTGCCGCCGCGCTCGCGGCCGTGACCGCCATGGCCCTCGCCGGGTTCACCGGCGCCACGGCGAACGCCGCGCCCAGCGCGCCCTCCGTCGCCGCTGCCGCGCCGGACATACCGCTCGCCAACGTCAAGCAGCACCTCACCGACCTCCAGGCCATCGCCACCGCCAACGGCGGCAACCGCGCGCACGGCCGCCCCGGCTACAAGGCGTCCATCGACTTCGTGAAGGCCAAGCTGGACGCGGCCGGATTCACCACCAGCGTCCAGCAGTTCACCTCCAGCGGCGCCACCGGCTACAACCTGATAGCCGACTGGCCCGGCGGTGACCCCAACCAGGTCCTCATGGCCGGCGCGCACCTCGACTCCGTCTCGTCCGGTGCCGGCATCAACGACAACGGCTCCGGCTCCGCCGCCGTCCTGGAGACCGCGCTCGCCGTATCCCGTGCCAACCTCCAGCCCACGAAGCACCTGCGCTTCGGCTGGTGGGGCGCCGAGGAGCTCGGGCTGGTCGGGTCGAAGTACTACGTCAACCAGCTTCCCAGCACGGAGCGTTCGAAGTTCTCCGGGTATCTGAACTTCGACATGATCGGGTCGCCCAACCCCGGCTACTTCGTCTACGACGACGATCCCACCATCGAGCAGACCTTCAAGGACTACTTCGCGGGCATCGGTGTGCCCACCGAGATCGAGACCGAGGGCGACGGCCGTTCCGACCACGCCTCGTTCAAGAACGTCGGTATCCCCGTCGGCGGGCTGTTCACCGGCGCCAGCCGGGTCAAGTCCAGCGCCCAGGTACAGAAGTGGGGCGGTACGACCACGGCCTTCGACCGCTGCTACCACTCCTCCTGCGACACGACGTCGAACATCAACGACACGGCCCTGGACCGCAACAGCGACGCCGTCGCCCACGCGATCTGGACCCTGTCGGCCGGTTCGACCACCCCGCCGCCCGGCACGGTCTTCGAGAACACGGCCGACGTGTCCATCCCGGACAACGGCGCCGCGGTGACCTCCACGGTCAACGTCACCGGCATCACCGGCAACGCCCCCTCCACCCTCAAGGTGGACGTGAACATCGTCCACACCTGGCGCGGTGACCTCGTCGTCGACCTCGTCGCCCCCGACGGCTCGGTCTACAACCTGCACAACCGTTCCGGCGGCAGCGCCGACAACATCGTCCAGACCTACACCGTGAACGCCTCCTCGGAGGTCGCCAACGGCGCCTGGAAGCTGCGGGCCCAGGACACGGCCCGGTACGACACCGGCTACATCAACAGCTTCAAGCTGACGTTCCCGTAAAGCCCCAGGCCGTACGCAGGCCTGCACGCAGGCCGTACGCAGGCCTGCACGCAGGCCGTACGCAGGCCTGCACGCAGGCCGTACGCAGGCCGTACGCAGGCCGTACGCACGAAGAACTCCCGGGTGGGTCGGTGACCATCGCCCCCGACCCGCCCGGGGTCCCAATCGCGCGTTACTTCCCGGCGTTCGCCGCGTCCACGAGCGCCTGCTTCGTCACGGCGCCGACGTAGACCTTGCCGTCGTCCGTCATCAGCGCGTTCACGAGCTTCGTCTTGAAGACGGTGCCCGAGCCGAACTTCCCGCTGACCTTGTCCCCGAGCGCGTCCAGGAAGCCCTGGAACTCCTTCGGGGCCTCGCCCGTCTTCGGGGCCGGGGCGCCGGTGTCGATCTTCGCGATCGCGGTCCAGCCCTCGCCGATGACGTTCATGCCCTCGGCCCCCGCACCGCCGGCGCCGGCGCCGGGAAGCATGCCGCCGAAGAGGCCGTCGAACTCCTTCTCCAGGTCCTCGGGCGCCTTGCCGTGCTCCGCGCCGTCCGCGCCCTCCGAGCCCTCGGTCACCTTCGCGCCCTTCGGCGCCTTGAAGTCGAACGTCGAGGCCGCCGGCCTGGCGAAGTCGACCTTCGTGAAGCCCGCGTCGAGGACCGGCTTGCCACCCTCGACCGACGCCAGCGTGAACTTCAGCGGCGTCCCGGTCTTCGCGTCCACCGCGATCTTGACCGACTCGACCGTCGAGCCGCTCTGCTTCGGCTTGACGACGAGCTGGTACGCGTCCCGGCCGGCCACCTTCGCCGTACCGCCCACCGTGATCGACGTCGTGTCGCCCGCCGCCTTCAGGACCTCGTCCGCGAGCTCCTTCGGGGTGCCCGGGAGCTCCCCCTTCTCCTCGGCGGGGCGGCCCGAGGCGTCGCCCTTCTCGTGGAACACCTCGTTCGACGCGCTGTCGTACGCCCACACGTCGTCGCCGTTGTGGATCAGGCTGTACTCGTCCGAGCCGTCCACGATCGTCAGCTTCTGCTTCTCGGGGCCGTCCGCCGCCACCCGCAGGGTGTGCGTGCCCGAGACCAGCTGCGTCAGCCGCTCCTGCGGGTCCAGGGACGACGAGCCGCCGGACGCCGAGCCGCCCGCGAAGCTGTCGGCCAGGCCCGCCACCGACGGCAGACCCAGGTCAGTGGTCACCTTGAACGTGCCGGACAGCGTCTGCGTGTCCGACGCCGCGATCTTCTCGATCAGCTGCTGTGCCGTGATCTCCGGCAGGTCGGGGTCGCCGGACGCCGCCAGTGCCGGTACGAGTCCGATGGTCGCCGCGGCCACTCCGGCCACCGCCAACGGGACGACGTAGCGGCTCGCCTTACGGGTCTCTGCCATGGTCTGTCCTAACCTCCGTGGTCGATGACTCCATCTGACCAAAGCGGCGGGGCGGAATCGTCAGCCTCCGGCATCAACCTGGCGTACTGCTACGGGATGACAACCCCTAGGGTCTCTAGCCCGTCCGGCCATCCAGCCCGGAGTCACCCCGTCCGGCGTCAGCCCGTCCGGCCATCCAGCCCGGAGTCACCCCGTCCGGCGTCAGCCCGTCCGGCCATCCCGCCCGGAGTCAGCCCGTCCGGCGTCAGCCCCCAGCCCGGCGTCACCCCGTCCGGCGTCACCCGCCCGGCGTCAGCCCGCCCGGTGGACCACCGCGTCGCACAGCTCCTCCAGAGCCGACTTCGCGTATCCCTCGGGCAGCGGCGCCAGCATCGCCCGCGCCTCCTCCGCATAGCGCACGGTGTCCCGTCGGGCCTGCTCCAGGGCCGGGTGGACGCGCAGCCGGCGCAGGACCTCGGCGTGCCGCTCGTCGTCCGTCAGGTCGCCGTCGATGAGCTCGACCAGCTCCACGTCCTCGGAACGTCCGAAAGTCGCCGCAGCGGCGCGCAGGCGGAGGACCGGAAGGGTCGGGATGCCCTCCCTGAGGTCCGTCCCCGGGGTCTTGCCGGACTCGTGGGAGTCGGAGGCGATGTCGAGGACGTCGTCGGCGAGCTGGAAGGCGACGCCGAGCCGCTCGCCGTACTGGGTGAGGATCTCGACGACGGTCTCGTCCGCGCCGGACATCATCGCGCCGAAGCGGCAGGAGACGGCGACGAGCGAGCCGGTCTTGCCGGCGAGGACGTCCAGGTAGTGGTCGACGGGGTCGCGGTCGCCCTGCGGTCCGGCGGTCTCCAGGATCTGACCGGTGACCAGGCGTTCGAACGCCTCGGACTGGATGCGTACGGCCTCGGGTCCGAGGTCCGCCAGCGTGTGCGACGCGCGGGCGAACAGGAAGTCACCCGTCAGGACGGCGATGGAGTTCCCCCATCGGGTGTTCGCGCTGTCGACGCCGCGCCGCACGTCCGCCTCGTCCATGACGTCGTCGTGGTAGAGCGTGGCGAGGTGAGTGAGCTCGACGACGACGGCCGAGGGCACGACACCCGGCGCGTGGGGGTCGCCGAACTGGGCGGCGAGCATCACGAGCAGCGGCCTGAAGCGCTTGCCGCCTGCCAGCACGAGGTGCTGGGCGGCCTCCGTGATGAACGGGATCTCGCTCTTGGTGGCGTCGAGGAGCCCTGCCTCCACGGCCGCCAAACCGTTCTGGACATCGGCCTCAAGAGCCTGGTCCCGCACGCTAAGACCGAACGGCCCGACGACGGTCACGAGGGGGTCTCCTGTCTGCTGACGCCTGCTTCTGCTGCCGACGATCACACGGATTGTCGATGTGTCGCTCGATTCACTCAAGTCAGCGTATCCGGTCGCCTTTCGATCACCATGGGCGCCTTCCCGCCACCCCCGGTATGTTCGTGATCAGCTCATACGACCAGGAGTAGGCGATTTATCCCGAACAGTGATCGATATCGACGCGAACGACGAGCGGCCTCCCTCCGAAGACGATCATGCCTTCCTCGGCCGCCCGAAGGGGCGTCGCACCGTGCACCCCGTCCCCTGAGGTACCTCATGCGCATCCGCACCGAGTTCCCGTACGAGACCACCCACGAGGACGTCCGGATCCCCCTCCCCGGGGGTACCTCCCGGGCCGAAGGCTCCGGGCAAGGCGCGAGGCTCTACGCCCGGATCTGGCGGCCGGTCACCGAGGAGCCCGTCCCCGCCCTCCTGGAGTACCTGCCGTACCGCCTGACCGACTGGACGGCGCCCAGGGACCGGCAGCGCCACCCCTGGTACGCCGGGCACGGCTACGCCTCCGTACGGGTCGACGTGCGCGGGCACGGGAACAGCGAGGGCCTGCCTGGCGACGAGTACGACGCCGTCGAGCTGGCCGACGGTGTGGCGGTGGTGAACTGGCTCGCCGAGCAGCCCTGGTGCACGGGGAAGGTCGGCATGTTCGGGATCTCCTGGGGCGGCTGCAACGCGCTCCAGATCGCCGCGCTGGCCCCCGAGCCGCTGAAGGCGATCGTCACCGTCTGCTCGACCGACGACCGCTACGACAACGACGTCCACTACATGGGCGGCTCCGTCCTCGCCGTGGACATGCACGCCTGGGCCGCGACCATGCTCGCCTTCGCGTGCCGGCCGCCGGACCCGCGATACCTGGGCGAGGAGTGGCGCGAGCTGTGGCTGCGGCGTCTGGAGGCCGTGCAGCCTCTCGTGCACACCTGGCTCGCCCACCAGACCCGGGACGCGTACTGGCGGCACGGGAGCGTCTGCGAGGACTACGGGGCGATCCGCTCCGCCGTGCTCGCCGTGGGCGGCTGGCACGACCCGTACCGGGACACCGTGCTGCGGCTGGTCGAGCACCTCCCCCAGGACCGGGTCCGGGGGATCATCGGGCCGTGGCCGCACCAGTACCCGGACCGCGGTCTGCCGCCCGGCCCGGCGATCGGCTTCCTCCAGGAGACCCTGCGCTGGTGGGACCACCACCTGAAGGGCGCCGACAACGACGTGATGGCCGAGCCTCTGCTGCGCTCCTGGATCAGCGAGTCCCACCCGCCGGCGACCGTCTACGACGAGCTCCCGGGCCGGTGGGTCGCCGACCCCGCCTGGCCGTCCCCGAACGTCACACCCGTCACCTACGCCTTCGCGGGCGAACCGGTCCTGGTCGACTCCCCGCAGCAGACCGGCCTCGACGCCGGGCGCTTCCTCCCCTACGGCAACGACGCCGATCTGCCGCCCGACCAGCGCGAGGAGGACGCCCATTCGGCCTGCTTCGACTTCCCCGTGCCGGAGGGCGGCGAGCCGATCGAGATCCTGGGCCGCCCGCGCGTGAGCCTGAACCTCCGGGCAGCCGCCCCCACCGGGCAGGTGATCGCCCGGCTGTGCGACATCGCCCCGGACGGCTCCTCGACCCTGGTCACCCGGGGCGTCCTGAACCTCTCCGCCCGCTACGGCCGCGACCGGGCCGTGGAGGCGCAGATCGGGGAGCCGGAGGACGTCGTCCTCGAGCTCAACGGCATCGGCCACGCCTTCCCGCCCGGCCACCGGGTCCGCCTCGCCGTCTCCTCCGCGTACTGGCCGTGGATCTGGCCCCAGCCGGACGCGGGGGGCTTCACCCTCGACCCGGTCACCTCCCACCTGACGCTGCCGGTGCGCCGCCCGACGGACGACGCGGTGGAGTGGGAGCCGCCGGAGCAGTCCGAGCCGCTGGGCGTGAGCATCCCGGAGACGCTGGAGGAGCCCCGCCCGGAGCGGCTGGTGGTACGGGACGTGGCCAGGGGCGAGTGGCGGCTTGAGGTGGATCCCCGGTACGGCGGAACGCGGGTCTGTCCGGACGGCCTGGAGTTCACCGAGGACGCCCTGGAGACGTACACGATCGTCGAGGACGATCCGCTGTCGGCCCGTGCCCGCTCGGACTGGTCGATCCGCCTGCACCGGCCGGAGATGGCGTGGGACGTGACGATCGAATCGCGCTCGGAGATCTCCTGCGACGCGGACGCGTTCCTCACGTCGAACGAGGTGGTGTGCAAGCGGGGCGAGGAAGTCGCCTTCCACCGGACATGGGAGAAACGCATTCCGCGTACGGCGGGGTGAGCGGAAAGCGAAAGGGCTCGCATTCCCGGTGGAATGCGAGCCCTTTGCCCATGGCGCGGATCAGGCGTCGGCGTCGGCCTTGCGGCGGCGGACGGTGAACATCGCGCCGGCACCGAGGGCCACGGCCGCGGCGCCCGCGAGGGCGAACTGCGGCATGACGTCGTTCGCACCGGTCTTCGCGAGCTGGCCGGTGGACGTCACGGACGTGGTGGAGGTGCCGCCCTGCTGGGTGGTACCGGTGTTGCCACCGGCGGTGGAGCCGCCCGTCGAGCCCGTGGAGGGCTTCTCCTCGTCCTTGGCCTTGGCGACGACGTCGAACTCGGAGTAGGCGGCGGTCTGCACGTAGCCGCAGGACCCGTCCACGTTGTCGTAGCCGGTGTGGATGAGGAGGCCCGACTCCGCGGCCGGCGCCTTCTCGTCGATCGTGATCCGCACCAGGGCGGTGATCTCCTGGCCCGGCTTCACGAGGCCGATCTCGGTGAAGCCGCCACCCTGACTGGGCTCGTCCCACTCGCTGTTCGGGTAGCCCCACTCGACGTCCACGTGGCCGTACAGGTCGCCCTCGTCGACGGCGACCTCGGTCTCCGCGTACACCTGGTCGAGCCTGTGCCCCGTGTCATTGGTGAGCTTGACGGTGAAGGTGGCGCTGGTACCGGCGGAGATCTTCGCCGGACCGCTCAGGTCGACGGTCAGCCGGTCGCTGACGTCCTTGCAGTCGGCGTGCGGCGGCTCGGCGTCCGCGAGCGCCTTCTTGGCCGCGTCGAGGGTCTTCAGCGCGTCCTTCTTGGCCGTGTCGGCCGCGTGGGTCTTCTTGAGGAGTTCGAACCGCGCGTCCTCGATCGCCTTGTTCGCCTTGGTGACGTTCCCGTCGGCGGTCGTCTTGTCGGTGGCGGCGGTGGCGGCCTTCGTCTTCGCCTCGTCGAGGGCCGTCTGCGCGGCGGCCTTCTCCTCGTCGGTGACGGCGGCGTCCAGCTCGGCCTGGGCGTCCACCACGGCCTCGTCGGCGGCCGTCTTGGCGGCATCGGCCTTCTCGGCGGCCTTCTTGGCGTCGGCGAGAGCGACCTGGAGCAGGTGCTCGGGCTTGTCGAGCGCGTCGAGGGCCTTCTGCAGTTCGTCGTAGGCGGCCACGGCGTCGTCGTACGCCTTCTGCGCCTCGGCGACCTTCTTCTGCAGCTGCTCGATCGTCGGCTGCTGTTCCTGCGTCTGCGACGGCGCGGACGGCTTCGTGTCGGCGAACGCCGGAGCGGCCGAGAGGAGGACGACGGGAGTCGTCACGGCGGCGGCCACGGCCGTCGCGAGAATACGGCGGATCTTCAAGGTGGACCTTCTGGTCAGGATCGGTCGGTGAAGAGAAAGAAAAGGTGGGTCGCGCCTGCGGGGAAACTCACGCGGTGCGACTTCTCCAAGATCGTATGACCCGGAATCAGCCCGGGAAAGAGGGAATTGAACGCGCTCAGTCGCATGGCCGGCACACACACCACGCACCGGACGCATAAAGCACGTGAACATGGACAGTTGTGCACGGAGCCCCATGTTTTTGTGTGACCCATGTCATCCGCGCCGAGCGGCCCGCCCCGTAACGTGTCCCCCACACCCGTGGAAAGCGAGGCAAGCACCGATGCCCGAGCAGTCCCCGCTCGACCTGGCCGAAGGCGATCCCTTCGGCCCGCACAACCTTCCGTACGGCGTCTTCTCACCCGCCGACGAGCCCGACCGGCGGAGGGTCGGCGTCCGCATCGGCGGTCATGTCCTCGACGCGGGGGCCGCCGCGCACGCGCTCGGCTCGCCCTACGCCGCGCTGCTCGACCGGCCGAGCCTCAACCCGCTGCTCGCCGCCGGCCGCACCGCCTGGCGCGATGTACGCCGGGCGCTCACGGCCTGGGTGACGGTGCCCGCGCACCGCCCCGTCATAGAGCCGCTGCTCCACCCGCTGGACACCGTGACGCTGCATCTGCCGTTCGAGGTCGCGGACTACGTCGACTTCTACGCGAGCGAGCACCACGCCACCAACGTGGGCCGGATCTTCCGCCCCGACGGCGACGCGCTCACCCCCAACTGGAAGCACCTGCCCATCGGTTACCACGGCCGGGCGGGCACCGTCGTGGTCTCCGGCACCGATGTCGTACGGCCCGCGGGGCAGCGCAAGGGGCCCACGGACCCGGCGCCGGTCTTCGGGCCCTCGGTGAAGCTGGACATCGAGGCCGAGGTCGGCTTCGTCGTCGGCACCCCCTCCACGCTGGGCACCCCGGTCCCGCTGGCCGACTTCCGGGAGCACGTCTTCGGCCTGACGCTCCTCAACGACTGGTCGGCGCGGGACGTCCAGGCCTGGGAGTACGTGCCGCTCGGTCCGTTCCTCGGCAAGTCGTTCACGACGTCCGTCTCGGCCTGGGTGACCCCGCTGGAGGCCCTGGACGCGGCCCGTACGACCCCGCCGGCCCGGGACTTCGACCTGCTGCCGTACCTGGACGACTCCGCCGACGAGGAGCCCGGCGGCTTCGACCTTCGGATCACGGTCGAGATCAACGGCGAGGTCGTCTCCGAGCCGCCGTTCGCCACGATGTACTGGACCGCCGCCCAGCAGCTCGCCCACATGACGGTCAACGGCGCCTCACTGCGGACCGGCGACCTGTACGGCTCCGGCACGGTCTCCGGGCCCGAGACGCACCAGCGCGGCTCGCTGCTCGAACTGACCTGGAACGGCCGCGACCCGCTCGAACTGCCCACCGGGAAGCGCACGTTCCTGGAGGACGGCGACGTGGTCACGCTCACCGCGTGGGCTCCGGGACCCGACGGCACGCAGGTCGCGCTCGGCGAGGTGACGGGCCGGATCGTTCCGGCGCCGTAGCGGGCCGCACCCACACGTCAGGGCCCGGCCCCCGCGCGAGCGGGGGACCGGGCCCTGAGACGTTCGGGCGCTCGACTACCGTACGAACACGCTCGCCTGGCCCGCCAGGTCCAGGAAGTACTGCGGCGCGAGGCCGAGCACCAGCGTGACCGTGACGCCGACCGTGATGGTGGCCGCGGTGAAGGCCGAGGGCACGGCGACCGTGGGACCGTCCGCCTTCGGCTCGCTGAAGAACATCAGCACGATTACCCGGATGTAGAAGAACGCGGCGATCGCCGACGAGATGACACCGACGACGACCAGCGCGCCCGCGCCGCCCTCCGCCGCCGCCTTGAAGACCGCGAACTTGCCGGAGAAGCCCGACGTCAGCGGGATGCCGGCGAAGGCCAGCAGGAACACCGCGAAGACCGCCGCCACGAGCGGCGAACGGCGCCCGAGCCCGGCCCACTTGGACAGGTGCGTCGCCTCGCCGCCCGCGTCCCGCACCAGCGTGACGACCGCGAAGGCGCCGATCGTCACGAAGGAGTACGCGCCCAGGTAGAAGAGCACGGACGAGATGCCGGTGGGCGTGGCGGCGATGACACCGGCCAGCAGGAAGCCGGCGTGCGCGATGGAGGAGTACGCGAGGAGCCGCTTGATGTCGGTCTGGGTGATCGCGACGATCGCGCCGCCCAGCATGGTGACGATGGCGACGCCCCACATGACCGGCCGCCAGTCCCAGGTGAGACCCGGCAGGACCACGTACAGCAGGCGCAGCAGGGCGCCGAACGCGGCGACCTTCGTCGCGGCCGCCATGAAGCCGGTGACGGGGGTCGGCGCGCCCTGGTAGACGTCCGGGGTCCACATGTGGAACGGCACGGCGCCGACCTTGAAGAGCAGCCCCATGAGGACCATGGCGAAGCCGATGAGCAGCAGGGCGTCGTTGCCCATGGTGTCGGCGAGCGCCGGGTCGATCGAGCCGACCGAGCCGTCGACGACGTTCGCGATGGTGGCGTACGAGACGGAGCCCGCGTAGCCGTAGAGCAGCGCGATGCCGAAGAGCAGGAACGCCGAGGAGAAGGCGCCGAGGAGGAAGTACTTGACCGCGGCCTCCTGCGACATGAGCCGCTTGCGGCGGGCGACGGCGCAGAGCAGGTAGAGCGGGAGGGAGAAGACCTCCAGGGCGATGAAGAGCGTCAGGAGGTCGTTGGCGGCGGGGAAGACCATCATGCCGGCGATGGCGAACAGCGCCAGCGGGAACACCTCGGTGGTGGTGAACCCGGCCTTGGCCGCGGCCTTCTCCTGATCGCTCCCGGGGACGGCTGCCGCCTCGGCGGCGAAGGAGTCGACCCGGTGGCCGTGGCCGGCCGGGTCGAGCCTGCGCTCGGCGAACGTGAAGACGGCGACGAGCGAGGCCAGCAGGATGGTGCCCTGGAGGAAGAGCGCCGGGCCGTCGACGGCGATGGCGCCCATGGCGGCGATGTGCGCCTTGGTGGAGCCGTAGCCGCCGGCGGCGAGGCCGACGATCGCGGCGAAGGCGGCGACCAGCGCGAGCACGCTGAGGAACACCTGGCTGAGCCAGCGGCCCTTGCGGGGCACGATGGCCTCGACCAGGACGCTGAGGACCGCGGCGCCGACCACGATGAGGACGGGCGAGAGCTGCACGTACTCGATGTGGGGTGACGGGATCCTGGTCACCGGCTCGGCGGCGGTCGTCCACAGGCTGTGGACGGCGGGCGCGACGGCGGATGCACTCACTTGGCCGCCTCCAGGTTCTGAACGGGCACAGCGGGCTGGGGGTCCTTCTGCTGGACGTCGGACATGGTGTGCGTGACGGCGGGGTTCACGATGTCCGTCAGCGGCTTCGGGAACACCCCGAGGAAGATCAGCAGGGCGATCAGCGGGGCGACCACGACCAGCTCCCGCACCCGCAGGTCCGGCATGGTCCGGACCTCCTCCGTCACCACCGGGCCCGTCATCGTCCGCTGGTAGAGGACGAGGGTGTAGAGCGCGGCGAGGACGATGCCGGTGGTGGCGATGATGCCGGCCACCGGGTAGCGGGCGAACGTGCCGACCAGGACCAGGAACTCGCTGACGAAGGGCGCGAGGCCCGGCAGCGAGAGCGTGGCCAGTCCGCCGACCAGGAACGTGCCGGCGAGGACCGGGGCGACCTTCTGCACACCGCCGTAGTCGGCGATGAGCCGCGAGCCGCGCCGGGTGATCAGGAAGCCGGCCACCAGCATCAGGGCGGCCGTCGAGATCCCGTGGTTGACCATGTACAGCGTCGCGCCGCTCTGGCCCTGGCTGGTCATCGCGAAGATGCCCATGATGATGAAG
Organism: Streptomyces sp. NPDC057271; assembly: GCF_042668715.1. Taxonomy (NCBI): domain Bacteria; kingdom Bacillati; phylum Actinomycetota; class Actinomycetes; order Kitasatosporales; family Streptomycetaceae; genus Streptomyces; species Streptomyces sp. NPDC057271. Next base: position 27,659 of record NZ_JBHUYJ010000045.1, on the reverse strand, counting down.
CCGAAGTGCGAGATCGAGGCGTAGGCCACCAGGCGCTTGATGTCCCGCTGGCCGACCGCGAGCAGAGCCCCGTAGACGATGCTCACCAGCGCGAGGGCGATGATCACCGGGGTCGCCCACTTCGACGCCTCGGGGAAGAGCTGGAGGCAGAAGCGGAGCATCGCGAACGTGCCGACCTTGTCGACGACCGCGGTGATGAGCACGGCGACCGGTGCGGTCGCCTCCCCCATCGCGTTCGGCAGCCAGGTGTGCAGCGGCCACAGCGGCGCCTTCACGGCGAAGGCGAAGAAGAAGCCGAGGAACAGCAGCCGTTCGGTGTTGGTCGCCATCTCCAGCTGACCGGACGCCCGCGCCTCGGCGATCTCCGTGAGGGAGAAGTTCCCGGCGACGACGTAGAGCCCGATGACGGCGGCCAGCATGATCAGTCCGCCGACCAGGTTGTACAGCAGGAACTTCACGGCCGCGTACGAACGCTGGGCCGCCGCGTTCTCGTCCGAGCCCGCGTGGGCCCGGTCGCCGAAGCCGCCGATGAGGAAGTACATCGGGATGAGCATGGCTTCGAACAGGACGTAGAAGAGGAAGACGTCGGTGGCCTCGAAGGAGAGGATCACCATCGCCTCGACCATCAGGATCAGGGCGAAGAAGCCCTGCGTCGGCCGCCACTTGTAAGGCTTCTTCGTCTCCGTGGGAGCACCCCCGCCGGAGGCGGGGGAAGGGTCGGCGTCGTGCCAGCCCGCCAGGATGATGAAGGGGATCAGCAGCGCGGTGAGCGCGATCAGCGCCACCCCGATGCCGTCCACGCCCAGTTCGTAGCGGACTCCGAAGTCCTTGATCCAGGAGTGGGACTCGACGAGCTGGTACCGGTCGCCGCCGGGCTCGAAGCGGACCATGACGACCGCCGCGAGCGCCAGCGTGACCAGCGAGACCAGCAGCGCCAGCCACTTGGCCGCGGTACGGCGGGCGGCGGGCACGGCGGCGGTGAGGATCGCACCGACCGCCGGTACCGCTGCCGTCACCGTGAGAAGCGGAAATGACATCGCGGTTACACCGCCCTCATCAGCAGGGTCGCGGCGATCAGCACCGCAGTACCTCCGAACATGGAGACCGCATACGAGCGGGCGTAGCCGTTCTGCAGCTTGCGCAGCCGGCCGGACAGACCGCCGACCGAGGCGGCGGTGCCGTTGACCACCCCGTCGACGAGGGTGTGGTCGACGTAGACGAGCGAGCGGGTGAGGTGCGTGCCGCCCGTCACGAAGACGGCGTGGTTGAAGTCGTCCTGGAGCAGGTCGCGGCGGGCGGCCCGGGTGAGCAGCGAGCCGCGCGGGGCGGTGACCGGGACGGGCCTGCGTCCGTACTGGAGGTAGGCGATCCCGACGCCGATCACCATGACGGCGACCGTGGCCGAGGTGATGGCTCCGGCGCTGATCGGGGGGTGCCCGTGCTCGAACGAGGTCACGGGCTCCAGCCAGGTGATGAACCGGTCGCCGATGGAGAAGAAGCCACCCGCGAGGACGGAGCCGAAGGCCAGCAGGATCATCGGGATCGTCATCGACTTCGGCGACTCGTGCGGATGCGGCATCTCGCCCTTCTCGTCGGCCTGCCAGCGCTTCTCTCCGAAGAAGGTCATCAGCATCACGCGCGTCATGTAGTACGCGGTGATGGCCGCGCCGAGCAGGGTGACCGCGCCGAGGATCCAGCCCTCGGTGCCGCCCTTGGCGAAGGCCGCCTCGATGATCTTGTCCTTGGAGAAGAAGCCGGACAGGCCCGGGAAGCCGATGATCGCGAGGTAGCCGAGGCCGAAGGTGACGAAGGTGACCGGCATGTACTTCCGCAGACCGCCGTAACGACGCATGTCCACCTCGTCGTTCATGCCGTGCATGACCGATCCGGCGCCGAGGAAGAGCCCGGCCTTGAAGAAGCCGTGCGTGACCAGGTGCATGATCGCGAAGACGTAGCCGATGGGGCCGAGGCCCGCCGCCAGGACCATGTAGCCGATCTGCGACATCGTCGAGCCGGCCAGCGCCTTCTTGATGTCGTCCTTCGCGCAACCGACGATCGCACCGAAGAGGAGCGTGACCGCGCCGACCACGACGACCACGAGCTGGGCGTCCGGGGAGGCGTTGAAGATGTCGGCGGAGCGGACGATCAGGTAGACACCGGCGGTGACCATCGTGGCCGCGTGGATGAGGGCCGAGACCGGGGTCGGGCCCTCCATCGCGTCCCCGAGCCAGGACTGCAGCGGCACCTGGGCCGACTTGCCGCAGGCGGCGAGGAGCAGCATCAAGGCGATCGCCGTCAGCGTGCCCTCGCTCGCCTCACCGGTCGCCTCCAGGACCGGCCCGAAGGCGAAGGTCCCGAAGGTGGTGAACATGAGCATGATCGCGATCGACAGGCCCATGTCGCCGACCCGGTTGACCAGGAAGGCCTTCTTCGCGGCGGTGGCCGCGCTGGGCTTGTGCTGCCAGAAGCCGATCAGGAGGTACGAGGCGAGGCCGACGCCCTCCCAGCCGAAGTACAGCAGCAGGTAGTTGTCGGCGAGCACGAGGAGCAGCATCGCCGCGAGGAACAGGTTCAGATAGCCGAAGAAGCGGCGCTTGCGCTCGTCGTGCTCCATGTACCCGATCGAGTACACATGGATCAGCGAGCCCACGCCGGTGATCAGCAGCACGAACGTCATCGACAGCTGGTCGAGCTGGAACGCGATGTCCGCCTGGAAGCCCTCGACCGGGATCCAGCTCCACAGGTTCTGGTACATGGCCCGGTCGTCGACGCTCCTGCCGAGCATGTCGGCGAAGAGGACGAGACCGATGACGAAGGAGGCGGCCGCGAGCAGCGTGCCGAGCAGGGGCCCGGCCTTGTCGAGGCGCCGCCCGCCGCAGAGCAGGACGGTCGCCCCCAGCAGAGGCGCCGCGACGAGCAGCGCAATCAGGTTCTCCACGATTCAGCCCCTTACAGCTTCATCAGGCTGGCGTCGTCGACCGAAGCCGAGTGGCGGGAACGGAACAGCGACACGATGATCGCGAGCCCGACCACGACCTCCGCGGCGGCGACGACCATCGTGAAGAAGGCGATGATCTGGCCGTCGAGGTTGCCGTGCATCCGGGAGAAGGTGACGAGCGCGAGGTTGCAGGCGTTGAGCATCAGCTCCACGCACATGAAGACCACGATCGCGTTGCGCCGGATCAGCACCCCGGCCGCGCCGATCGTGAACAACAGGGCGGCGAGGTAGAGATAGTTCACGGGGTTCATCGCGGGGCCTCCTCGTCGTCCCGGTCACGGCCGAGCCGCTCCTGCGCGCGCTGCTCCAGCGCCTTGAGGTCGGCCAGGGCCTCGCCGGACACATCACGGACCTGGCCGCGCTTGCGCAGCGTCTGCATCACGGTCAGCTCGGCGGGGGTGCCGTCGGGCAGCAGACCGGCGATGTCCACCGCGTTGTGCCGGGCGTATACACCCGGCGCGGGAAGCGGCGGAAGGTGCTTGCCCTCGCGGACACGCCGCTCGGAGAGCTCGCGCTGCGTGTGGGCCCGTTCGGTGCGCTCGCGGTGCGTGAGGACCATCGCACCGACCGCCGCGGTGATGAGCAGCGCGCCGGTGATCTCGAAGGCGAAGACGTACTTCGTGAAGATGAGGGCGGCGAGGCCCTCGACGTTCCCGCCGTACGCGCCGTTCGCCGCGCCGAGCCCGTTGAACTCCGTCAGGGAGGCCTGGCCGATGCCGCCGATGAGCAGGATGCCGAAGCCGAGCCCGCAGGCGGCGGCCCACCAGCGCTGCCCCCTGATGGTCTCCTTCAGGGAGTCGGCGGCGGTGACGCCGACGAGCATGACGATGAAGAGGAACAGCATCATGATCGCGCCGGTGTAGACGACGATCTGGACGATGCCCAGGAAGTACGCGCCGTTGGCGAGGTAGAAGACCGCCAGGACGATCATGGTGCCGGCCAGCGACAGAGCACTGTGCATGGCCTTCTTCATCAGGACCGTGGCCAGCGCGCCGACGACGGCGATCGTGCCGAGGACCCAGAACTGGAAGGCCTCGCCGCCGGAGGTGCTGTAGGCCGCGAGTGTGGCGTTCATGCGTCCACCTCTTCCGGCTCGCCCTTCTCCCCCTTGGAGGTGGCGGCCTGCTGGACGGTGCCCGGCGCGGCCTCGGTGACCAGGCCCCGGTAGTAGTCCTGCTCGTCCATCCCCGGGAAGATGGAGTGCGGCGAGTCGACCATGCCCTCCTCCAGGCCCGCGAGGAGCTGCTCCTTGGTGTAGATCAGGTTCTCGCGGGAGGAGTCGGCCAGTTCGAACTCGTTGGTCATCGTCAGCGCCCGGGTGGGGCAGGCCTCGATGCACAGTCCGCACAGGATGCAGCGGGCGTAGTTGATCTGGTAGACGCGGCCGTAGCGCTCGCCCGGGGAGTAGCGCTCCTCCTCGGTGTTGTCCGCGCCCTCCACGTAGATGGCGTCCGCGGGGCAGGCCCAGGCGCACAGCTCGCAGCCCACGCACTTCTCAAGTCCGTCCGGATGACGGTTGAGCTGGTGGCGGCCGTGGAAGCGCGGCGCCGTCGTCTTGCGCTCCTCCGGGTACTGCTCGGTCAGCCGCTTCTTGAACATGGCCTTGAAGGTCACGCCGAAGCCGGCCACCGGATTCTGGAAATCAGACACCGTCCGTCTCCTTTCCATCACTCGCAGTAGCAGTATCGGTGGCACCACTGACAACCAGGTCCCGGTCCCCGCGCGGCCTGCGCCGCGGTACGGGCGGCAGGGTCTGGCCGGGCTTGGGCGGTACGGGGAAGCCGCCCGCCATCGGGTCGAAGGGGAGTTCGTCCTCGGCCGGACCCTCGGCCTCCTTCGCCCTCCTGTCGCGGAACATGTCGGCGACGAAGGAGATGAGCAGGACGCCGATCACGGCTCCGGCGACGTACAGCACGATCGTCTGGAACGCGAAGTTCTCGTTGCGCAGGGCCCGGACGGTGGCGACCAGCATCAGCCAGAGCACCGAGACCGGGATGAGGACCTTCCAGCCGAGCTTCATCAGCTGGTCGTAGCGGACCCGGGGCAGGGTGCCGCGCAGCCAGATGAAGAAGAAGAGCACCAGCTGCACCTTGAGGATGAACCAGAGCATCGGCCACCAGCCGTGGTTCGCGCCCTCCCAGAAGGTGGAGACCGGGTACGGGGCCCGCCAGCCGCCGAGGAAGAGCGTCACGGAGACGGCGGAGACCGTCACCATGTTCACGTACTCGGCGAGCATGAACATCGCGAACTTGATGGAGGAGTACTCGGTGTTGAAGCCGCCGACGAGGTCGCCCTCGGACTCGGGCATGTCGAACGGGGCTCGGTTGGTCTCGCCGACCATCGTGACGACGTAGATGATGAACGAGACCGGCAGCAGGATGACGAACCAGCGGTCCGCCTGGGCCTCCACGATCGCCGAGGTCGACATCGACCCGGAGTAGAGGAAGACGGAGGCGAACGCGGCGCCCATGGCGATCTCGTAGGAGATCATCTGGGCGCAGGAGCGCAGGCCGCCGAGAAGCGGGTACGTGGAGCCGGAGGACCAGCCGGCGAGGACGATGCCGTAGATGCCGACGGAGGCGATCGCGAGGACGTACAGCATCGCGATCGGCAGGTCGGTGAGCTGCATCGTGGTGCGGTGGCCGAAGATCGAGACCTCGTTGCCGGCCGGGCCGAACGGGATCACGGCGATGGCCATGAACGCGGGGGCCGCGGCGATGATCGGCGCGAGGATGTAGACGACCTTGTCGGCGCGCTTGACGACGACGTCCTCCTTGAGCATCAGTTTGATGCCGTCCGCGAGGGACTGGAGGAAACCCCAGGGTCCGTGCCGGTTGGGCCCGATGCGCAGCTGCATCCAGGCGACGACCTTGCGCTCCCACACGATGGAGAAGAGCACGGTGACCATGAGGAAGGCGAAGCAGAAGACGGCCTTGATCGCGACGAGCCACCAGGGGTCCGTCCCGAACATCGAGAGGTCTTCCGCGGCGAGCAGCGTGGTCATGCCTGCACCTCCGTCGAGGTCGCCGGGCCGATGCGGACCAGGTCGCCCGGGTGGGCGCCCGTGTCGGAGAGCACGCCGCCCTCGGCCGAGTTGAGCGGGAGCCAGACCACACGGTCGGGCATCTCGGTGACCCGCAGCGGGAGTCGGGTCGAGCCCGCCGGGCCGGAGACGGCGAGGAGGTCGCCGTCCTTGACGCCCGTCTCCTCGGCGGTCGCGGCCGAGAGGCGGGCGACGGCCGCGTGGCGGGTGCCGGCCAGCGCCGTGTCGCCCTCCTGGAGGCGGCCGAGGTCGAGCAGGAGCCGGTGTCCGGCGAGGACCGCCTCGCCCTCGCCCGGGCGGGGCGCGGCCTGTGCGGGCTCGGTGGGCTCGGAGGCCCGCTCGCCGTCCCAGCCGCCGAGCCGGTCCAGTTCGCGGCGGACCGAGCGCAGGTCGGGCAGGGCCAGGTGCACGTCGAGGGCGTCGGCGAGCATGTGGAGCACGCGCGCGTCCGCCGGCGGCAGCGTCCGGGTCATCTGCTCGGGCTTGAGCGCGGCCTCGAAGAGCCGTGCCCTGCCCTCCCAGTTGAGGAACGTGCCGGGCTTCTCGGCGACCGCGGCGACCGGCAGGACCACGTCGGCCCGCTCGGTGACCTCGCTCGGCCGCAGCTCGAGGGAGACCACGAACGCCGCGTCGAGCGCCTCACGCGCGCGTGCCGGGTCGGGCAGGTCGCGGACCTCGACACCGCCGACGAGCAGCGCGCCCAGTTCGCCGGTGGCCGCGGCCTCGACGATCTGGCCGGTGTCGCGGCCGTAGCCGTGCGGGAGTTCGCGTACGCCCCAGGCCGCCGCGACCTCCTCGCGCGCGCGTGGGTCGGTCGCGGGGCGGCCGCCGGGAAGCAGCGTCGGGATCGCGCCGGCTTCGAGCGCGCCGCGCTCCCCGGCCCGGCGCGGGATCCACACCAGCTTCGCGCCGGTCGCCGTCGCGGCCCGGACGGCGGCGGTCAGCCCCCCGGGCACGGCGGCCAGCCGCTCGCCGACCACGATGACGGCGCCGTCCTGGCGCAGCGCCTCCGCGGCCCGTGTGCCGGCCTCGTCGAGTCCGACGCGGGAGGTGAGCGCGTCCAGCCACTCGGTCTCGGTGCCGGGCGCCGCCGCGAGCAGCGTGCCGCCCGCCTTCACCAGGCCCCGGGTCGCGAACGCGGCCAGCGCGTAGGTCTTCTGGCCCTTCGTCCGCCAGGCCTTGCGCAGCCGCAGGAAGACGCCGGGCGCCTCCTCCTCGGACTCGAAGCCGACGAGCAGCACCGCCGGGGCGGCTTCCAGGGAGGTGTACGTGACACCCGAGCCTCCCCCGAGGTCGCGTCCGCGTCCGGCGACGGTGGAGGCCAGGAAGTCGGCCTCCTCGCTGGAGTGGACCCGGGCCCGGAAGTCGACGTCGTTGGTGTCGAGGGCGACACGGGCGAACTTGGCGTACGCGTAGGAGTCCTCGACGGTCAGCCGCCCGCCGGCCAGGACGCCGGTACGGCCCCTGACCAGTCCGCGGGCCGCGGCCTCCAGGGCCTCCGGCCAGGAGGCGGCCTCCAGCCGGCCGGTGTCGGGGTTCCGCACGAGCGGCGTCGTCAGCCGGTCACGCTGCTGGGCGTACCGGAACGCGAACCGCCCCTTGTCGCACACCCACTCCTCGTTGACCTCCGGGTCCTCCGCCGCGAGCCGCCGCATGACCTTGCCGCGCCGGTGGTCGGTGCGCGTGGCGCAGCCGCCCGCACAGTGTTCGCAGACGCTCGGCGAGGAGACGAGGTCGAAGGGGCGGGAGCGGAACCGGTACGCCGCCGAGGTCAGCGCGCCCACCGGGCAGATCTGGATCGTGTTCCCGGAGAAGTACGACTCGAACGGGTCGCCCTCGCCGGTGCCGACCTGCTGGAGCGCGCCGCGCTCGACCAGCTCGATCATCGGGTCGCCGGCGATCTGGTTCGAGAACCGGGTGCAGCGCGCGCAGAGCACGCACCGCTCACGGTCGAGCAGCACCTGGGTCGAGATCGGCACCGGCTTCTCGTAGGTCCGCTTGTGACCCTCGAAGCGGGACTCCGCCTGCCCGTGGGACATCGCCTGGTTCTGCAGCGGGCACTCGCCGCCCTTGTCGCAGACCGGGCAGTCCAGCGGGTGGTTGATGAGCAGCAGCTCCATCACGCCGTGCTGGGCCTTCTCGGCGACCTGCGAGGTCAGCTGGGACTTCACCACCATGCCGTCGGTGCAGGTGATGGTGCAGGACGCCATCGGCTTGCGCTGGCCCTCGACCTCGACGATGCACTGGCGGCAGGCGCCGGCCGGGTCGAGGAGCGGGTGGTCGCAGAACCGCGGGATCTCGATGCCGAGCTGTTCGGCGGCGCGGATGACCAGGGTCCCCTTGGGGACGGAGATCTCGGCGCCGTCGATGGTCAGCGTGACCATGTCCTCCGGCGGTACCGCCGGGGAACCGCCGCCCGCGGGGCCGGCCGTGGTGACCGTCATGCCGTCACCTCCTTGTGGTTGTCCGCCCAGGCGGTCGACTTGGCCGGGTCGAAGGGGCAGCCCCGGCCGGTGATGTGCTGCTCGTACTCGTCGCGGAAGTACTTCAGCGAGGAGAAGATCGGGGAGGCCGCGCCGTCGCCGAGCGCGCAGAACGACTTGCCGTTGATGTTGTCGGCGATGTCGTTGAGCTTGTCGAGGTCGGACATCACGCCCTTGCCGGCCTCGATGTCACGGAGCAACTGCACCAGCCAGTACGTGCCTTCGCGGCAGGGCGTGCACTTGCCGCAGGACTCGTGGGCGTAGAACTCGGTCCACCGGGTCACCGCGCGGACCACGCACGTCGTCTCGTCGAAGCACTGGAGCGCCTTCGTGCCGAGCATCGAGCCGGCCGCGCCCACCCCCTCGTAGTCGAGCGGGACGTCGAGGTGCTCGTCGGTGAACATCGGGGTGGAGGAGCCGCCCGGGGTCCAGAACTTCAGCCGGTGCCCGGGGCGCATCCCGCCGCTCATGTCGAGGAGCTGGCGCAGCGTGATCCCGAGCGGGGCCTCGTACTGGCCGGGTGAGGCGACGTGGCCGCTGAGCGAGTAGAGCGTGAAGCCCGGGGACTTCTCGCTGCCCATCGACTTGAACCAGTCCTTGCCCCGGTTGAGGATCGCGGGAACGGAGGCGATGGACTCGACGTTGTTCACCACGGTGGGGCAGGCGTACAGACCGGCGACCGCGGGGAAGGGCGGACGGAGCCGGGGCTGGCCGCGCCGTCCTTCGAGCGAGTCGAGCAGCGCGGTCTCCTCGCCGCAGATGTACGCGCCGGCGCCCGCGTGCACGGTGATGTCGAGGTTCAGGCCGCTGCCGAGGATGTTCCGGCCTAGGAGGCCGGCGTCGTAGGCCTCACGCACCGCCTCGTGCAGGCGGCGCAGGACGGGCACGACCTCGCCGCGCAGGTAGATGAACGCGTGCTCGGAGCGGATCGCGTAGGAGGCGATGATCATTCCCTCGATGAGGGAGTGCGGGTTGGCGAAGAGGAGCGGGATGTCCTTGCAGGTGCCCGGCTCGGACTCGTCGGCGTTGACGACGAGGTAGTGCGGCTCGCCGTCGCCCTGCGGAATGAACTGCCACTTCATTCCGGTGGGGAAGCCGGCGCCGCCACGGCCGCGCAGACCGGAGTCCTTGACGTACGCGATGAGGTCGTCGGGCGACATCGCGAGGGCCTTGCGCAGACCCTCGTACCCCTCGTGCCTCCGGTACGTCTCCAGGGTCCAGGACTCGGGCTGGTCCCAGAACGCCGAGAGGACCGGCGCCAGAAGCTTCTCGGGGCTGCTGTTGTTGATCTCGGCTGCCAAGGTCATCACTCCCCCTCCCCACTGGCCGATTCGCCGCGCGGGTGGACGATCTTGTGGTGCGGGGTCTCGCCCTTGGCCAGCCGAAGCCCGACGAGCGAGGCCGGGCCGGCCCCACCGGTGGCCTCGACGGCCCCCTCGCGCTCGTCGGGGAAACCGGCCAGGATGCGGGCGGTCTCCTTGTACGTGCAGAGCGGCGCGCCCCGCGTCGGCTCGACCGGACGGCCGGCCCGCAGGTCGTCGACGATCTTCTTGGCGGACTCGGGCGTCTGGTTGTCGAAGAACTCCCAGTTGACCATCACGACGGGCGCGAAGTCGCAGGCCGCGTTGCACTCGATGTGCTCCAGCGTGACCTTGCCGTCCTCGGTCGTCTCGTTGTTGCCGACGCCGAGGTGCTCCTTCAGCTCCTCGAAGATGGCGTCGCCGCCCATGACCGCGCAGAGCGTGTTGGTGCAGACGCCGACCTGGTAGTCACCGGAGGGCTTGCGCCGGTACATCGTGTAGAAGGTGGCGACCGCGGTGACCTCGGCGGTGGTCAGGCCGAGGACCTCGGCGCAGAACTTCATGCCGGTACGGGTCACATGCCCCTCCTCCGCCTGCACGAGGTGCAGCAGCGGCAGGAGCGCGGAGCGGGACCCCGGGTACCGGGCGATGATCTCCCGGGCGTCCGCCTCCAGCCGGGCGCGTACCTCGGCCGGGTAGTCGGGGGCGGGGAGCTGGGGCATCCCGAGACTGGTCTGTCCGTCCGTCATCGGTCGACGCCTCCCATCACGGGGTCGATGGACGCGACGGCGACGATGACGTCGGCGACCTGGCCGCCCTCGCACATCGCCGCCATGGCCTGCAGGTTGGTGAAGGACGGGTCACGGAAGTGGACCCGGTAGGGGCGGGTGCCGCCGTCGGAGACGACGTGGACGCCGAGCTCGCCCTTGGGCGACTCGACGGCCGCGTAGGCCTGCCCGGCCGGGACGCGGAAGCCCTCGGTGACCAGCTTGAAGTGGTGGATCAGGGCCTCCATGGAGGTGCCCATGATCTTCTTGATGTGGTCGAGGGAGTTGCCGAGTCCGTCCGGTCCGAGCGCGAGCTGCGCGGGCCAGGCGATCTTCTTGTCGGCGACCATGACCGCGCCGGGCGCCAGGCGGTCGAGGCACTGCTCGACGATCCGCAGCGACTGGCGCATCTCCTCCAGGCGGACGAGGAAGCGGCCGTAGGAGTCGCAGGTGTCGGCGGTCGGGACGTCGAACTCGTAGTTCTCGTAGCCGCAGTACGGGTCGGTCTTGCGCAGGTCGTGCGGGAGGCCCGCGGAGCGCAGGATCGGTCCGGTGGCGCCGAGTGCCATGCAGCCGGCGAGGTCGAGGTAGCCGACGTCCTGCATACGGGCCTTGAAGATGGGGTTGCCGGTGGCGAGCTTGTCGTATTCCGGCAGGTTCTTCTTCATGGTCTTCACGAACTCGCGCACGGCGTCGACGGCGCCGGGCGGCAGGTCCTGGGCGAGGCCGCCGGGGCGGATGAACGCGTGGTTCATGCGCAGGCCGGTGATCAGCTCGTAGAGGTCCAGGATCATCTCGCGGTCCCGGAAGCCGTAGATCATGATCGTGGTGGCGCCCAGCTCCATGCCGCCGGTGGCGATGCACACCAGGTGGGAGGAGAGCCGGTTGAGCTCCATGAGGAGCACCCGGATGACGCTGGCACGGTCCGGGATCTGGTCGGTGATGCCGAGCAGCTTCTCGACGCCCAGGCAGTACGCCGTCTCGTTGTAGAACGAGGTGAGGTAGTCCATGCGCGTGACGAAGGTGGTGCCCTGCGTCCAGTTCCGGAATTCGAGGTTCTTCTCGATGCCGGTGTGGAGGTAGCCGATGCCGCAGCGGGCCTCGGTGACGGTCTCGCCGTCGATCTCCAGGATCAGCCGCAGCACGCCGTGCGTGGACGGGTGCTGGGGACCCATGTTGACGATGATCCGCTCGTCGTCGGCCTTGGCGGCGGACTCGACGACCTCCTCCCAGTCGCCACCGGTGACCGTGTAGACGGTGCCTTCGGTGGTCTCCCGGGCGGAGGCGGCGGAGGCTTCTTCGGTGCTCATCAGCTGTACGACCTCCGCTGGTCAGGAGCCGGGATCTGGGCGCCCTTGTACTCGACGGCGATGCCGCCGAGGGGGTAGTCCTTGCGCTGCGGGAAGCCCTGCCAGTCGTCCGGCATCATGATCCGGGTGAGGGCGGGGTGGCCGTCGAAGACGATGCCGAAGAAGTCGTACGTCTCGCGCTCGTGCCAGTCGTTGGTCGGATAGACCGCGACGAGCGACGGGATGTGCGGGTCGGCGTCCGGGGCGGACACCTCCAGGCGGATCAGCCGGCCGTGGGTGAGCGAGCGCAGGTGGTAGACGGCGTGCAGCTCGCGGCCCTTGTCGCCGAGGTAGTGGACGCCGGAGACGCCCGTACAGAGCTCGAAGCGCAGCGCCGGGTCGTCGCGCAGGGTGCGGGCGACGCGGACGAGGTGCTCGCGGGCGATGTGGAAGGTGAGTTCGTCGCGGTCGACGACCGTCTTCTCGATGGCGTTCCCGGGGAGGAGCCCCTGCTCGTCGAGGGCGCCCTCGAGTTCGTCGGCGACCTCGTCGAACCAGCCGCCGTACGGGCGGGTGGCCGCGCCGGGCAGGCGTACGGAGCGGACGAGGCCGCCGTAGCCGGAGGTGTCGCCGCCGTTGTCGGCCCCGAACATCCCGCGCTGGACGCGGACCTCCTCGCCGTGCTCCCCGCGCTGCCCGGGCAGGTTCTGCTCGGAGAGCTCCTTCTCGGGGTTCGGTGTCTCGTCACTCACCGGAGAAGACCCTTCATCTCGATCGTCGGCAGGGCCTTGAGCGCCGCTTCCTCCGCCTCGCGGGCCGCCTCCTCGGCGTTCACGCCGAGCTTGGAGGTCTGGATCTTCTGGTGGAGCTTGAGAATCGCGTCCATCAGCATCTCCGGGCGCGGCGGGCAACCCGGCAAATAGATGTCGACCGGGACAACGTGGTCGACGCCCTGCACAATCGCGTAATTGTTGAACATTCCGCCCGATGATGCGCAAACCCCCATGGAGATGACCCACTTGGGGTTCGGCATCTGGTCGTAGACCTGCCGCAGGACGGGCGCCATCTTCTGGCTGACACGGCCCGCCACGATCATCAGGTCGGCCTGGCGCGGCGAGCCGCGGAAGACCTCCATACCGAAGCGCGCCAGGTCGTAGCGGCCCGCGCCGGTCGTCATCATCTCGATGGCGCAGCAGGCGAGGCCGAAGGTCGCGGGGAAGACGGACGCCTTGCGCACCCAGCCCGCGGCCTGTTCGACCGTCGTCAGCAGAAAGCCGCTCGGCAGCTTCTCTTCGAGTCCCATAGGTGCCCCTCAGCCCCTCAGTCCCATTCCAGGCCGCCGCGCCGCCACACGTAGGCGTAGGCGACGAAGACGGTGAGCACGAAGAGCAGCATCTCCACGAGCCCGAAAAGCCCCAGGGCGTCGAAGGTGACCGCCCAGGGGTAGAGGAAGACGATCTCGATGTCGAAGACGATGAAGAGCATCGCCGTCAGGTAGTACTTGATGGGGAAGCGGCCGCCTCCGGCCGGAGTGGGCGTCGGCTCGATGCCGCACTCGTATGCCTCAAGTTTTGCCCTGTTGTACCGTTTTGGGCCGATTAGCGTGGCCATGACCACGGAGAAGATCGCAAACCCCGCACCCAGGGCACCGAGCACGAGGATGGGCGCGTACGCATTCACGCTCCTCGCTCCTTCCAGTCGTCCTTGACCGTTGGACCGCACGGTCGGGCCGCGGAAGATCGCCCCCATGTGAGGCAGTTCACAAGCCCGACTGCCCCGCATCCTATGCCCGCCCCTCTGTGATCTGCGACACGGGGTACGGCAACGGCTTTGTGATCTCCACCACCTGACGAAGGATCATGAAGTCGGATGAGCGGTGATCTTGGCACTCGAAGCGCCCATGTGATCACCAGATGTGACATCCGGACCGGAAACCGCTGGTCGGAGGGGTGTCGCACTATCAAGGGGTGGCGTCTACAAGCAAATTGGCGATGGACTCTGTCGGGTGATAAAGGACCGGTCCGTCGCCCGGTCGGGGGTCCCGCGGGAGCGAAGTGGACGTGTGCACCGATTCACGAGCGGCCCGACCGCCTGATGGACGCCATACTGTGACCTGCATCACATCATTCCGCCCCCGAGAAAACGGGGCTTGGCCATCGGTGTGAAGAGGTGGTAAGTGGCGGTCAATTCGGACGTTTCATTGAAAACCCGTGATCAAGGCCCAGATGAGGCGCGCCCGTATTGTCCGTTACGGCGTCAATAAGGGCGCCGGATAAGCGGATTAGGTGGTTCCGAACGTAACTGTGGCGCAACCCACGTTTCTTGAAGGGAACCGTGAAGCCCTGATAGCGGTTGTACTCATGTCCCACACCGCTCACATACCCAGCCACCGGAAGCCCCGCCGAAGCGCCTCCAAGCTCGCGCTCCGCGCCGGAGTTGCCGGTGGCGTCCTCAGCACCATCGCGGTGGCCGGTGCTGCCGGGCCGGCGAATGCCGAGCCGGTGACCGAGACCATCGAGATGCCCACGCTCGGCTCGCTCGACGCCGACCTGGCGAGCGCCGTCTCCGCCTCCGCCGAGGCCTCCCAGCAGGAGGCCCTCGACCTGAGCCTCCAGGCCCAGGAGAACGCCGCTCTGGAGAAGGCCGCCAAGGAGGCCAAGAAGGCCAAGGCCGAGGCCGACCGCAAGGCGGAGGCCGAGAAGGCGGAGAGGGCCGAGAAGGCCCGCGCCGAGGCCCGCGAGCGCGCCTCCCGGACCCAGGAGCGCACCACGCTCTCCTCGTCCTCCGGCTCCTCCGACAGCGGCTCCTCGTACAGCAACAGCGCCCCCACCGGGTCCGCCGCCGCGATCGTGGCCTTCGCCCGCGCCCAGATCGGCGACGCCTACATCTCCGGCGGCACCGGCCCCAACTCCTGGGACTGCTCCGGTCTCGTCCAGGCCGCCTACCGCCAGGCCGGCGTCGACCTGCCGCGCATCTCGTACCAGCAGTCGTCCATGGGCACCTCCGTCTCGCTGAGCAACCTCCAGCCGGGCGACATCCTGTACTGGGGCAGCCGCAGCGGCTCGTACCACGTGGCGATCTACGTGGGCGGCGGCAAGTACGTGGGCGCGCAGAACCCGTCGACCGGTGTCGTCGAGCGCTCCCTGGACTGGGACAGGCCCTCCGGCGCGGTCCGCATCCTCTGATCGTCCGTACGCCGACGTACGCGAAAGGCCGTCACTCCTCGGGGGAGTGACGGCCTTCGCTGCTTGGGGTAGATATGCCCTACTTGCGGAAGGCCTCGATGATCCGGGCGTAGCTGTCCCCGCCGTGGCCCGCCTCCACCGCGGCGCGCATCAGCTCCAGATGCAGCCTCGGCAGCCGGTCGTCGATGCCCCGCGCCTCCCCCGCGTGCAGCAGATGCCCGATCGCCGCCACCTGGACGTCGATCGTGGCGTCCGCGCCCGGATACTCCCCGGCGTCGATCTGCTCGGCGTACCCCGTCATGAACCAGGAGACCGTCGACAGCCAGCGGGTGGCCACCGCCGTGAAGTCCCGGGCCGGCACCCCGTCCGCGCCCGCGAGGGCGGTGGCGTGCAGCCAGCCGCCGAAGACGGACCACATGAGGCCGAGCAGCCCGGCGTCGTAGAGCGAGGCGAGCCCCGCGTCCGGACCGAGGTCCACCGGGTCGCCCAGGACCGCGAGCGTCGCCCGGTGGGCGGCGAACAGCTCGGGGGCACCCGCGTAGAGGATCATGTTGGAGCTGTCGCCGACCCCCGGCGGGGTCGTCATGACGGCGCCGACGAGATGGCCGATGCCGTGCTCAACGGCCCATCGCGCCTCGTCGCGGGCCTGCTCGGGCGAACCGGTGGTGAGGTCGACCAGGGCCTTGCCCCGCAGCGAGTCGGCGACGGGGGCCAGGAGTTCGCGTACGGCGGTGTGGTCGAGGACGCAGACCACGACGAGATCACTCGCGGCGACGGCCTCGGCGACGGTGGCGGCGCGGACGGCGCCCCGGGCGACCAGGGCGTCGGCCTTCGCCGGCGTGCGGTTCCAGACGGTGGTGGGGTGGCCGGCGGCGAGGAAGGCGTCGGCGAGGGCGGAGCCCATCTGCCCGAGACCGATGACCGTGACGTTCTGTGCGTTCATGGGATCCACGCTCGCAGCGGCGGAATCCGGCCGACAGTGGCGGGACCGACGGCGACCGCACGATTCCTGCCGCACTCCTGGCGTACGGTCGAGGGCATGAGCACAGGGGTGGTGGCCATCGCCGTCGTACCGGACCGGCGGACCGGGACGTCGCTCTGGGAGCTGTACGAACTCTCCCTGGCGTGCGGGGTCTTCGGCATCCCGCATCCCGACCTGGCCGACCCCTGGTACGAGCTGCGGCTCTGCGGGGACTCCGGCCACGGCGGGATCTTCTCCCTGCGCACCACCCACGGTCTCGACGGACTCGTCGGCGCGGACACCGTCATCGTGCCCTCCGTGCCCGACGCGGTCGTCGAGGAGGGCGAGGAGGTGCCGGCCGAACTCGTCGAGGCGCTGCGCGCGGCGGCCGCCTCCGGTGCCCGGATGGTCTCGCTGTGCACCGGAGCCTTCGCGCTCGCCGCCGCCGGGCTGCTCGACGGCCGCCGGGCCACCGCCCACTGGCAGCACACCGCCCACCTGGCGGCCCGCCACCCCGGGGTGATCGTGGACGACTCGGTGCTCTACACGGACGAGGGAACGGTGCTGACGAGTGCCGGAGCCACCGCCGCGCTCGACCTCTGTCTGCACCTGGTACGCACCGACCTCGGCGCGGCCGTCGCCGGGCAGCTCGCCCGCCGCCTCGTCGTCCCGGCCCACCGTCCCGGTGGCCAGGCCCAGTTCATCGAGGCCCCGCTCCCGCCGAGCGACGACGACAGCCTGGGACCCGTACTGCAGTGGGCGACCGAGCACCTGGCCGAGCCGCTGACCGTGGAGGAGCTGGCCCGGCGGGCCCGGATGAGCCCGCGCACCTTCCACCGGAGAGTGCGCGAGGAGTACGGGACCACCCCGCTGCAGTGGCTGCTCCAGCAGCGCGTGGCCCGGGCCCAGTCCCTGCTGGAGTGCACCGACCTGCCCGTGGAGCTGGTCGGTGACCACAGCGGCCTGGGGTCGGCGGCCAACCTGCGCCGCCACTTCACCCGTGCCGTCGGGGTGTCCCCGTCCGGGTACCGGAAGGCGTTCAGGCCTTCGGGGCCACCTTCGACAGACCGTTGATGATGCGGTCCATCGCGTCGCCGCCCGTCGGGTCGGTCAGGTTGGCCAGCATCTTCAGCGTGAACTTCATCAGGACCGGGTGCGTCAGGCCGCGCTGGGTCGCGATCTTCATGATCTTCGGATTGCCGATGATCTTCACGAAGGCACGGCCGAGCGTGTAGTACCCGCCGTAGGTGTCCTTGAGGATCTTCGGGTAGTTGTGCAGGGCCAGTTCGCGCTGGGCCGGGGTCGCGCGGGCGTGCGCCTGGACGATGACGTCGGCCGCGATCTGGCCCGACTCCATGGCGTACGCGATGCCCTCGCCGTTGAACGGGTTGACCAGGCCGCCCGCGTCACCGACGAGCAGCAGGCCCTTGGTGTAGTGCGGCTGGCGGTTGAAGGCCATCGGCAGCGCGGCGCCCCGGATCGGGATCGTCATGTTCTCCGGGGTGAAGCCCCAGTCCTCCGGCATCGAGGCGCACCAGGCCTTGAGGACCTCGCGCCAGTCCAGCTCACGGAAGGCGGACGAGGAGTTGAGGATGCCGAGGCCGACGTTGGAGGTGCCGTCGCCCATGCCGAAGATCCAGCCGTAGCCCGGCAGCAGGCGGTCCTGCGGGCCGCGCCGGTCCCACAGCTCCAGCCAGGACTCCAGGTAGTCGTCGTCGTGGCGGGGGCTGGTGAAGTACGTCCGTACGGCCACGCCCATCGGCCGGTCCTCGCGCCGGTGCAGGCCCATGGCGAGGGAGAGCCGGGTCGAGTTGCCGTCGGCGGCGACGACGAGCGGCGCGTGGAAGGTGACCTCGCGCTTCTCCTCGCCGAGCTTGGCGTGCACGCCCGTGATGCGGCCGGTGCGGTCGTCGATGACCGGGGCGCCGACGTTGCAGCGCTCGTACAGCCGCGCGCCGGCCTTCTGCGCCTGGCGCGCGAGCTGCTCGTCGAAGTCGTCGCGCTTACGGACGAGTCCGTAGTCGGGGTACGAGGCGAGGTCCGGCCAGTCCAGCTGGAGCCGGACACCGCCGCCGATGATGCGCAGGCCCTTGTTGCGCAGCCAGCCGGCCTCCTCGGAGATGTCGATCCCCATGGCGACGAGCTGCTTGGTGGCGCGGGGCGTGAGCCCGTCGCCGCAGACCTTCTCGCGCGGGAACGCGGTCTTCTCCAGGAGCAGGACGTCGAGCCCGGCCTTGGCCAGGTAGTACGCCGTCGTGGATCCGGCCGGGCCCGCCCCGACGACGATCACGTCTGCGCTGTGCTCGGAGAGAGGCTGCTCGGTCACTGCGGGATCTCCCGGAGGCTCGATGAGGCGTGCCGCTACAGCACGGGACGGACCCAGTCTATGCAGGGGGCGAGAGCGCGAATCGAAGGGCCCGGCGTGGGTCCGTGTCGCGGGGGCCCGCGGAGCACACGCCGCCTGGCACGCGCGCTCACCGCGAGGCCTTCAGGCGTACGGCGCCATGTTCGCCGTACGCCTCAGAAGACCGACAGACCGGTCAGGGTCGTGAACCGGTCCAGGGCCGCGACGCCCGCCACGCTGTTGCCCCGCTCGTCCAGGCCGGGGCTCCAGACCGCGAGGGCGCAGCGCCCCGGGACCACCGCGACGATCCCGCCGCCCACCCCGCTCTTCCCGGGCAGCCCGACGCGGTAGGCGAACTCGCCCGCCGCGTCGTACGTTCCGCAGGTCAGCATCACCGCGTTGATCTGCTTGGCCTCGCTGCGGGACAGGAGACGGGAACCGTCCGCCCGCAGGCCGTGACGGGCCAGGAAGCGGGCGGCCAGGGCGAGGTCCGCGCAGCTGGTCTCGATCGAGCACTGCCAGAAGTAGTGGTCGAGCAGGGCCGGCACCGGGTTGTCGATGTTGCCGTACGCGGCCATGAAGTGGGCCACGGCCGCGTTCCGGTCGCCGTGCTCGTGCTCGGAGGCCGCCACCTCGGCGTCGAAGCCCAGGTCCGGGTTCTGGCTCTCCTGACGCAGGAACTCCAGCACCTCGCTGCTCGCGTCGCCCGTCAGGGTCTGCAGCCGGTCGGTGACCACCAGCGCACCCGCGTTGATGAACGGATTACGCGGGATGCCGTTCTCGTACTCCAGCTGCACCAGCGAGTTGAACGGGTTGCCGGAGGGCTCTCTGCCGACCCGCTCCCACAGGCTGCCACCCCCCTCGGCGAGCGCCAGGGCGAGTGCGAAGACCTTGGTGATCGACTGCGCGGAGAACGGGGTGCGCCAGTCCCCCACTCCGTACAGCCCGCCGTCGACGTCGGCCAGGGCCATCCCGAACTGCGCCGGGTTCACGGACGCGAGAGCCGGTATGTACGCGGCCGGGGCTCCGGCCCCGACCAGCGGGGCGATCTCCGACGCGATCTGCGTCAGAACCGTCTGGTAGTTCGGCTCCATGCGTCAGGCGGCCTTCAGGCCTCGGTGCAGCGCGACGATGCCGCCGCTGAGATTCCGCCACGCGACGCGGCCCCAGCCGGCCTTCTGGAGCAGACCGGCGAGGGTCGGCTGGTCCGGCCAGGACCTGATGGACTCGGCGAGGTAGACGTACGCGTCCGGGTTGGAGGAGACCGCGCGGGCCACCGGCGGCAGGGCGCGCATCAGGTACTCCTCGTACACCGTGCGGAACGGCGCCCAGGTCGCGTGCGAGAACTCGCAGATCACGACCCGCCCGCCGGGCTTCGTCACCCGGTACAGCTCGCGCAGCGCCGCCTCGGTGTCCTGGATGTTGCGCAGGCCGAAGGAGATCGTCACGGCGTCGAAGACGTCGTCGCGGAAGGGGAGACGCATCCCGTCGCCGGCCGTGAACGGCATCCACGGGTGCCGCTTCTTGCCGACCTGGAGCATCCCCAGGGAGAAGTCGCACGGCACGACGTACGCCCCCGCGCGGGCGAAGGGCTGCGAGGAGGTCGCCGTCCCGGCCGCCAGGTCCAGGATCCGCTGCGCCGGGCGCGCGTCGACGGCCTTGGCGACCTCCTTGCGCCAGCGCCGGTCCTGACCGAGCGAGAGCACGTCGTTGGTGAGGTCGTAGTTCGCCGCCACGTCGTCGAACATCGAGGCGACTTCGTGCGGCTGCTTGTCCAGGGATGCTCGGGTCACCGGCGCTCTGCCTCGCAGACTTGGGTACGGACGGGCCCGCTCATTCTCGCAGGCGGCCCACCCGGGGCGACGGCGGGCATGCCGGGTGCGGTCAGCGGGACCGGTACAGCAGTCGTCCGCCCAGGACGGTGGCCACGCAGGTCGACGCACCGCGTGCGAGGAGTTCGGCCTCGTCCGCGACGCCGAAGACGGCGAACCGGGCGTGGTTGCCGGGCAGCAGCACGTGGGTGTGCACGACGGGGCCGCCCGTCGCGTACGGGTCGAGGGCGGGGACACCCGCCGGCGCGGAGGCCCGGCCCGCCGTGATCAGCCCCGACCGGCGCACCGCCTCCTGGACCGCCGGACGCGTGTACGTCCCGGCGACAGCCACCGTGCCGTGCGCCAGCATCCGCTGGAGGCCGCGCCGGGCACTCGGGCCCCAGCGGCTCTCGTCCGGTCCCAGCCGGTCGAGCGCCGCGCCGGTGATCGGCTCGGTGCCGAGCTCGTCCGCCTCACGCGGGTCCGGGTGGTAGGTCTCCTCCAACAGCTCGGGGCCGAACGGCTGGAGGAGCGCCGGTGTCAGGACGCCCGGCCACCGCCGTACCCGCGCCGCCATGGGGGTCCCCCCTGTTCGGGCGGAGCCGAGACCCTGGGTGAAGGCGGCGGACACCTCCTCGTACGGGCCGACGGCCGCGATCTCCGCGTCCCGTACGACGACGGCGCCGCCGGGCACGGGGGCGTGGCCGCCGCCCGGCAGCACCAGGTCCGCGGCGTGGATCGTCAGCACGGAGGCGTCAGTTGGCGTTCAGGAGCTTCAGCTCCGGGTGCGCCGCGGCGTCCCCGTCGAACGCTGTGGAGGAGATGTGCGAGGTGACCCGCTCGTCGACCGGGTCGTTCGCCGGGTCGTCGTGGACGACGAGGTGCTCGTACGTCGTGGAGCGCTGCGCCGGCACCCGGTCCGCCGTACGGATCATGTCGATCATCTCGCGCAGGTTGGAGCGGTGCCTGGCGCCCGCGGAGGAGACGACGTTCTCCTCCAGCATGATCGAGCCGAGGTCGTCCGCGCCGTAGTGCAGTGTCAGCTGGCCGATCTCCTTGCCCGTGGTCAGCCACGAGCCCTGGATGTGGGCGATGTTGTCCATGAAGAGCCGGGAGATCGCGATCATCCGCAGGTACTCGAAGAGCGTGGCCTGCGTGCGGCCCTTCAGGTGGTTGTTCTCGGGCTGGTACGTGTACGGGATGAAGGCCCGGAAGCCGCCCGTCCGGTCCTGCACGTCACGGATCATCCGCAGGTGCTCGATGCGCTCGGCGTTCGTCTCGCCGGTGCCCATCAGCATGGTGGACGTCGACTCCACGCCCAGGCCGTGCGCGATCTCCATGATCTCCAGCCACCGCTCGCCGCTCTCCTTGAGCGGGGCGATCGCCTTGCGCGGGCGCTCCGGCAGCAGTTCGGCGCCGGCACCGGCGAACGAGTCGAGACCGGCCTTGTGGATGCGGGTGATCGCCTCCTCGACGGAGACGCCCGAGATGCGGGCCATGTGCTCGACCTCAGACGCGCCGAGGGAGTGGATGACCAGCTGCGGGAAGTCCTTCTTGATGGCCGCGAAGTGCTTCTCGTAGTACTCGACGCCGAAGTCCGGGTGGTGGCCGCCCTGGAACATGATCTGGGTACCGCCCAGCTCCACGGTCTCCGCGCACCGGCGCAGGATGTCGTCGAGGTCGCGGGTCCAGCCCTTGGCGGTGTCCTTCGGCGGGGCGTAGAAGGCGCAGAACTTGCAGGCCGTCACGCAGACGTTCGTGTAGTTGATGTTCCGCTCGATGATGTACGTCGCGATGTGCTCCGTACCGGCGTAGCGGCGGCGGCGAACGGCGTCGGCCGCCGCGCCCAGCGCGTGCAGCGGCGCCGAGCGGTAGAGGTCGAGCGCCTCCTCGGGGGTGATCCTGCCACCCTCTGCGGCGCGGTCGAGGACGGACTGAAGGTCGGCCTTCTCGGTCACCGGCTGAGTCCCTTTCGGAGGGTGGAATCTAAGGACTGAGCCAGCCTACGCCAGCGCTTCTCAGGACTTCCGCAGGGTGCCGCTCGGGCGGCCCGCGGCCACCTCGTCGGAGCGGTACCGGAGCGTCCCGTCGGGGGTGAGGGTGAGGGTGAAGGAGGACTCGCCGGTGGTGCACAGGCCCTCGGTGCCGGGGCGGTCGGGGTCGGTGCGGTCCTCGATCCGGAGTTCGGTGGCGGTGGCGGAGCCGAGTTCGCCGATGCCGTGACACCGCACGGTGGTGCCGAGGATGCTGATGGTGTGGGTGGTGCGGACGACGTCCTCACCGGTACCGCCCTTGGTGACCACGGCGGTCAGGGTCCCGTGCGGCGAGCCGTTGCGCTCTGTGGTGGGCCCGGTCCAGGTGCCGACGAAGGCGGCGGGGACCGAGCCGACGGTCGGGGTGGCTGTCGGAGTGGCTGTCGGGGTGGCGGTCGGAGTGGCTGTCGGGGTGGGCGTGGGCCCGGTGGTCGGGGTCCTGTTCGTGGGCGCGGTGCCGGCGGGGGGGCTCGCCGTGCTCCCGCCGGTCTTGCCGGCGTCGGCGGCGCGCCGCCCGCCGGGCATCAGGTCGAAGAGGTACCCCGCCCCCAGGGTCACCCCGGCGAGCGCACCGGCGACGGCCAGCGCGACCGTGCAGCTGACCCGCCGGCCCGCGGCGAGCGAGAGCGTGGCCTGCCGACACCGGGGGGCTTCGCCGCCGGGGGCGGTGGAGTCCTGACCCCCGGCCGGGGTGATCGGGAAGTCGGGCGAGTCCGAGGAGAACGAGGCGTTCGGGGAGAACGAGGAGGGCGGCGGGCCGAAGGCGCCGGCTGGCCGGGGAGCGGGCGGGCCGAAGGCGGCTGGCTCGGGAGCGGGCGGGCCGAAGGCGCCTGGCTCGGGAGCGGGCGGGCCGGGGCGACCGTCCGGCCCGCCCGGCGTCAGGAGAGGCGGCGGGCCGAAGACCCCTGACGGCGGACCGGTCGTGGGCCCCTCGGGGGCGGGCTCCCACGCCGAAGGGGCCGTGAAGGGCACGGGGCCCGAGGCGTTCGGATCGGCCCCGATCCCTCCCGTACGCGCGTCGAGCTCCAGGAGCTGCACGGCCGTCCGGCTGATCTGCTCCACCAGCGGGGTCGGCAGCCAGCCCGCCGACACCAGGGCGGCCGCACCCGCGGGGGCCAGCGCGGCCGCGAGCGCGGACGGGGCCGGGCGGGCTGCCGGGTCCTTCGCGAGGCACGCCGCCACCAGCTCGCGCAGATCCCCCTCCAGCGCGCCCAGTTCGGGCTCCTCGTGGACCACCTTGTAGAGCAGGGCGGCCGAGGTGTCCCCGGGGAAGGGCGGTGCGCCCGTCGCCGCGTACGCGAGGACCGCACCGAGCGAGAAGACGTCGGACGCGCCGGACGCGCCCTGGCCGACGATCTGCTCGGGCGCCATGTAGCCGGGCGAACCGATCGAGACCCCGCTCGCGGTGAGCGACGCCGTGCCGTCCGTGGCCCGCGCGATGCCGAAGTCGATGAGCCGGGGGCCTTCCAGGGTGGCCAGGACGTTCGAGGGCTTCACGTCACGGTGCACCAGGCCGAGCGCGTGCACGCCCGCCAGCGCCTCCGCGAGGCCGGCGCCCAGCGTCCGTACCGTGTGCTCGGGCAGCGGGCCGACCGCCTCCACGGCCCGGGCGATCGTCGGCCCGGCGACGTACCCGGTGGCGACCCACGGCACGGGCGCCTCGGGGTCGGCGTCCAGGACGGGCGCGGTCCACCGGCCGCCGACCCGGCGGGCGGCCTCGACCTCGCGCCGGAACCGCGCCCGGAACTGCTCGTCCAGGGCGAAGTGCGGGTGCACGATCTTGACGGCGACGGTCCGGCCGCCCTCGTTGCGGGCCAGATAGACACGCCCCATCCCGCCGGAACCGAGTCGGCCGAGGAGCCGGTAGGCGCCGATGGTCCTCGGCTCCCCTGCGTCGAGCGGCTGCATCTCTCCCCCTGAATGGACCGAAACGTGGACCGGGCCGGGCCGTGGGCCGACCGTTCACCGGGCCCCGTAGGCCGACTGTGTCACCGAACCGTGGGCCGGATCACCACGATTCGGAACCGTACCCAGCCAACCGATCGCCCACCACGCCCCTCCTCCCTTCCGTAATCACCCGCCGTGTCCGAAACACCCGGAGTCGCCCCATGTCCCGCCTCCCCAGGTACCTCGCCACCGCCCTCGCCCTCGGTACGGCCGCCGCACTGGTGACCGGCTGCTCGGGCGAGGGCGCGCCGGTCACGTTCGACACCCCGGAGTCGACGTCGCGGGCGCAGGGCGCCGGTGCCGGGGGCGTCTCGAAGAACGGCGACGGGCGAGGCCCCGAAACGGTTCTCCCCACCGGCCCCAAGGCGAGTTTCACGACCGCCAACACCCTGGACGACGGCACCAAGATCGGCGTGACCACGCTCGCGGGCGCGAAGTCCGGTTTCACGGGCAAGGTGTGGGTGTGGGCACCGAAGCAGTATTTCGACCCGAAGTACGCCGACAGCGGCTTCCCGGTCCTCGTGGCACTGCCGGGCGGAAACGGTTATCCGATGAATTACTGGATGGGTACGGACCTCAAACTCCAGTCCAGCATCAGCGCGTGGGCGCAGGAGGGAAAGAGCCTGCCGTTCATTGTCGTGATGCCCGTCCTCAACCCGGACGACAACTACTACTACGACGGCAGCGATATACCCGGGCAGCCGAGAATGGGCACCTGGCTCGCCGAGGACGTGCCCGATTTCGTCCGGGCGAATTTCCGTACCTTCGCGTCCCGTGACGGCTGGGCTTTCATGGGCTCGTCCTCGGGCGGCTTCGCCGGGCTCAAGACCGTGCTCCAACGGCCGGACCGGTTCAAGGCGGTGATCGCGTCGGGCCCGGACACGGTCCCCGACTCCCCGCTGTGGGCGGGGCACGAGGCCGAGCGGCAGGCGAACAACCCGGAGAAGCTGGCCGAGGCGCTCGGCGCCAAGCCGGACAGGGAGGAGAACCGGGTCTGTCTCGCGTTCCAGATCGGGACCGAGGAGTCCGGCATGGGCCGCCTGAAGTCCTTCATGAGGAACCACACCGAAGGCCCGGTGAAGACCCGGCTGCAGGTCATCCAGGGCGGCGGGCACAACGCGAAGAGTTACGTCCAGGGCATGGGGGACGGTTCTCTCGCGTGGATCAGCCGGCAGATGCAGGGACCGGTCCCGTCCCCCTGACCCGTCAGCGCCGAGCAGCTCGACCCGTACGCCCCCTGACCTGTCAGCGCCGCGTGGCGCCGAGCAGCTCGACCCGTACGTCCGCCGGGAAGCCGGTCGTCGGACCGGTCCGGCGAGCGAACTCCCGTACCCCCGCCAGCTGCTCGGGGCCGAAACGGAAGTCCAGGGTCCGGAAGTACCGCTCCAGAAGCTCGGCGTCGAAGGACTCCCAGCGGGCGGCCTGCTCGGCGACCTTGGCCACCTCCACCAGCGACAGGTCCCGCGAGGCCAGGAACGCCTCGTGGACCTCGCGCACGGTCTCCGGCTCGCGGGCCAGGAAGTCCTTGCGCGCCGCCCACACGGCGAAGACGAACGGCAGTCCCGTCCACTCCTTCCACATCAGCCCCAGGTCATGGACCTGGAGACCGAGCCGCGGGGCGTCATGCAGGGAGGCCCGCAGCGCGGCGTCGCCGATGAGGACGGCGGCGTCCGCCTCCTGCATCATCAGACCGAGGTCGGGCGGGCACGAGTAGTAGTCGGGCCGTACGCCGTACTGCTCGGCGAGCAGCAGCTGCGCGAGCCGTACAGAGGTACGGGAGGTGGAGCCGAGCGCCACCCGCGCGCCGTCGAGCCGCTCCAGGGGCCGCTGGGAGACGACCACGCAGGACATGACGGGGCCGTCGCAGCCCACGGCGATGTCCGGCAGGGCGACGAGATCGTCCGCGTTGCGGAGATACTCGACGAGGGTGATGGGGCCGATGTCGAGCGCGCCGCCCACCAGCCGCTCGCTGAGCTTCTCCGGCGTGTCCTTCGTCAGCTCCAGATCGAGCAGCGTTCCGGTGCGCGCCAGGCCCCAGTAGAGGGGCAGACAGTTCAGGAACTGGATGTGTCCGACGCGGGGCCGGCTGCGCGGGTGGTCATCGGTTGCATTGTCCACAGCGCGAGGCTAGCCCGTCTCGCACGGTGGACGTCGACGGGGCCACGCGAGGCCCGGACGTCAGCACATCGGGAGTTCGTCAAACGTGTGAGTGACGTGATCTTTCCCTCTAGTGCCACGCACACCCTGCGTGCTACGCTCATCGCAAGTTGCAGTTTGGTTTCCCTTGCAGTACAGAGCCTGCGGAGCATGTGACCCGCAGGCTTTTGTAGTTTTCAGACTTGTTTCAGGTTCTGGAGCAGGGCAACCCTTTGGCCCAAGGAGGGCTTATGGCTACCGGAACCGTCAAGTGGTTCAACGCTGAAAAGGGCTTCGGCTTCATCGCCCAGGACGGCGGCGGCCCGGATGTCTTCGTCCACTACTCCGCGATCAACGCGTCCGGGTTCCGCTCCCTCGAGGAGAACCAGGTCGTGAACTTCGACGTCACCCAGGGCCCGAAGGGCCCGCAGGCGGAGAACGTCACCCCGGCCTAAGTTGCCCGGGTCGGCGATCGCGCACGGCTAGAGAAGTACCCAAGGAGCCCCGCTCCGTGCTTTCGGGCACGAGCGGGGCTCCTGCCTTCTAGTCTGGACACATGACCGAACGCAAGCCGCCCGGGGTCAGCTTCGAGTCGTTCGTGGACAAGCAGATCCGCGAGGCGACGGAGCGCGGCGAGTTCCGGAACCTGCCCGGCTTCGGCAAACCGCTCGACGACGACACCGCGCCGTACGACGCGCTGTGGTGGGTCAAGAGCAAGCTGCACCGCGAAGGCACGCCCGTCCTCCCGCCCTCGCTGGCGCTGCGCAAGGAGGCCGAGGACGCGCGGGAGGCGGTCGACCGGGCCGTCTCGGAGTCCCAGGTCCGCCGGATCCTCGGCGAGATCAACACCAAGATCGCCGCGGCGCTGCTCCGCCCGCCGGCGGGTCCGCCGCTGAACCTCAAGCCGTTCGAGGTGGAGACGGTACTGAGGGAGTGGCGGGCGGCCCGGGAGGGACAAGCGGCACGAACGGAGAAGGATCAGGCCTAGTCGCAATGCCGGTGACTTAGGTTGTGCCTTGTCGGGTGGTGGTGATGGTGTTCGGTGCGGTTGGTGTCCGGTTGCGGTGCTCGGCCCGTTTGAGCGGCCAGTTCGACATCTTGCGTTTGATCACTCGGGGCAGGTCCGATGACGGCGGGCGGGCAGCAGGCGTTCGGTGATCTCAGCCAGGGTGCGGGTCAGTGCCCGGGCGAGTCTGCCGGGGGGAAAACGCCGCCTGGGCCGGGACCTGGCGGCGCACGATCCGCAGGGACCGGGTGAAGGAGAGGCGGTCGGGATCAAGGCCCCGGCCGGTGGCGGCCTGGTGCATCAGCTGCCGGATGGCGTGGTGCACCAGGAGGAAGCCGTAGATCTCCTGCTCCAC